>JBGPAO010000015.1:0-21861 GCA_041480755.1 Bacteroidia bacterium | reverse complement strand
GAAATATTTTTAACTGCAATAAGATTGAAGTAAGCCAGTTAAAAATAATGGCAAGATCAGACAGAATAAACGTAATTGAAGCATTTGACGGGCAGTTGTATACCCGAAAACTAGTGACAGAAGCTATTATTAAGGATGACCAGGTAATCTCTGATATTAATAAAGACATACTTAAAATTGTCGTTTATAACAGGTATCATAAATCAGCACCTGCAATTTCATTTATAAAAGGATTCGGATTAAAAAAAGGTGCTATAGCCAGTACTATCGCACACGACAGTCATAATATTATTGCTGTTGGAGTAAATGATGAAGAAATTGCTAACGCAATAAACAGGATTATTGAATTAAAAGGAGGGATATTATTAACAGAGAAAGGAAAATTTACGGAAATTCAATTAAATATTGCCGGGTTGTTGACTTTCAGGGATGGCAAACAGATTGCAAATGATTACAGAAAACTGAACAATAAAGTCAGATTATTGGGATCGTTACTCAATGCTCCTTTTATGACACTGTCATTTATGGCATTACTTGTAATTCCAGAATTAAAATTAAGTGACAAAGGCCTGTTTGATGTACAGAAGTTTAATTTCACTGATTTATTCTATACTGACGAGAATTAGTATTTAGGAAGATTTACTTGAATTTTCACTGATATTTACTTTAGAACAGGATTCTTTCTATGACTGAAAATGAATATATTGATTATCTAAAATCTCTTATTGAAGTATTGCCTGATAAGCCTGGTGTATATCAATTTTTTGATAGTAAAGGTGATATCATTTACATTGGAAAGGCCAGGGACCTTAAGAAAAGAGTTGCTTCATATTTCACAAATGCGAAACTTCAGAATAATAAGCTCAGGATCCTGGTGCGTAAAATCGCAGATATTAAACATTTTATTGTTGAAAATGAATCTGACGCTCTTCTTCTGGAGAATAACCTGATTAAGAAATATCAGCCAAGATATAATGTTCAATTAAAAGATGATAAATCCTTTCCATGGATATGCGTCAAAAATGAGCCTTTCCCAAGGGTTTTTATAACAAGAAATGTGATCAGGGACGGATCAGTATATTATGGTCCATATACATCGGTAAATATGGTGAGGACCCTGCTTGAATTGGTCCGGCAGCTATTCACTTTACGTACATGTAATTATAAATTAACGACGGAAAACATTGTAAATCAGAAGTTTAAAGTATGTCTTGAATATCATATGGCCAATTGCAAAGGTCCTTGTGCAGGATATCAGACGACAGGAGAATATGATGAATCAATAAAGTATGTTCATCAGATACTAAAGGGCAATATTTTCCAGGTTATTGATCATTTAAAAGGGCTGATGAGAAAATATGCCGGGGAATACAAGTTCGAAGAAGCTCAGATTATTAAAAATAAAATCAGTATTCTTGAGAAATACAGAAGCAAATCAATGATTGTCAATCCTAAAATTGATGATATTGAAGTATTTTCACTCGCAGAAGAAGAGACCGCAGGGTATGTCAATTATCTCAGGATCGTCAGAGGAGCAATTGTCCAGACTCAAACTTTTGAACTGAAGAAAAAACTGGATGAGTCGGCAAAGGAATTGTTATCATTAGCTATTGTGGACATCAGGCAGAGAATGGACAGTACAGCTAAGGAAATAATTGTTCCTTTAGAGACAGGCCTGCGCCTTGGACTCGTAAAATTCACAATTCCGCATCGTGGGGAAAAGAAAAAACTACTTGAACTCTCAGAAAGGAATGCGAAATTTCATATGCTTGAAAAAAGAAAACAGAATGAATCAGCAAAAGTTGAGGAAAGGGTCGACAGAATACTAGGAACTGTCATGAAAGATTTGCGACTTAAGGAGAAACCAGTCCATATTGAATGTTTCGATAATTCCAATATTATGGGAAAAAGTCCTGCTGCATCTTGTGTGGTTTATAAAAATGCAAAACCAAGCAAAAAGGACTATCGACATTTTACTATTAAGACGGTAAAAGGCCCGAACGATTATGCATCAATGGAAGAAATTATTTACCGCAGATACAAAAGAATTCTGGAGGAAAATGAATCATTACCGCAATTGGTTATTATCGATGGTGGTAAGGGTCAGCTGAGTGCAGCCACTAAAAGCGTTGAAAAGCTTAATTTAAGAGGTAAAACTGCTATAATAGGAGTGGCAAAAAGGCTTGAAGAAATTTACTTTCCGGACGACAAAGTGCCATTGTATATAAATAAAAATTCAGAAACTCTTAAACTTATACTGCAGATAAGAAACGAGGCTCACAGGTTTGGGATAAAACTGCACAGGAATAAAAGAGAAAAAATCATGATTAAGTCTGAGCTTGATAATATAAAGGGTATTGGTGAAAAAACCAGGGATGAGTTATTGAAGAAATTTGGCTCGGTAGACTCGATTATAAAGGCAAATCCTGTGGAAATAGAAATGTTTATCGGCAAAAACAGAGCGGGAATTCTACTGAAAGCCTTACATAAGAATCAGGAGTAATTGGAATCTCGGATTACTTGTCCCTGTTAATAACGTATTCAACAAGTTTTATCAATGATTTCTTTGCATCATTATCCGGATAATCGTTTATTAGACGCAGGGCTTCATCTTTAAAGCCGTTCATCTTTTCAACTGAGAATTCAATTCCTTTGCTTTCAACAGCGAAATCAATAATTTCCTGGATCTCTCTGGAGGTTATGTTATTACTCTTGATTAATTTAATTATATGACTTTTATCTCTTGAGCTTCCATTTTCAAGAGCATGAATTAGAGGCAGGGTAAATTTCTTTTCTTTTATATCATTGCCTGTGGGTTTGCCAATAATACCCTTTTTGTAATAGTCGAAAAGATCATCCTTAATTTGAAATGCCATACCAACATTTTCTCCGATTTTTTTGAATACTTCAACGGTTTTCTGATCCGCACCTGCCGAATGAGCTCCTGATGCCGTACATGCTGCAATTAAAGTTGCAGTCTTCTTCCTGATTATGCTGAAATATTCATCTTTGGTTATATTAAGCTTCCTTGATTTCTGCATCTGCATCAGCTCACCCTCGCTCATCTCACGAACTGCTTCTGACATGATATTAAGCAATTCGAATTCTTTATGCTCAGTAGCAAGCAGCAAACCCCGAGACAGTAGATAATCACCAACAAGGACGGCTATTTTAGACTTCCAGAGGGCTTTAATTGAAAAAAAACCCCGGCGTTCATAACTTTCATCAACCACATCATCGTGTATTAATGTTGCTGTATGAAGCAGTTCAATAAAACTGGCTGCATGATAGGTTGAATTTGCCGTATTACCAATCATTTTTGCTGATAGAAAGACAAATAAAGGCCTTATCTGTTTACCTTTTTTTCGAAGTATATAATTAGTGATAAAATCCAGTAAAGGCAGATTACTTTTCATGGAAGTTCTGAAATGCACCTCGAATAATTTCATTTCATCTGAGACAGGCTGGCGTATTTCATCAAGTATGGACATCAGGAATATCTGTTGAAAAAACAAAGGTAGAAATATTACGTGATTATAATCCGATGGTAAATGTTTCAAATTTATAATGCATATATATTTATATATTTGCATTTGTTTACCTATCCTCATTATATATAAATATGAAATTCGAGAAACTGAAAACAGAGCAACTTGAAAAAGCTGCAAACATGTTAAAAGCAGTAGCACATCCTGTTAGAATTGCAATTCTTAACCAGCTTGAAAACGGCAAGAAACTCACTGTTACCCAGATACATGAGTTATTAAATATTGAACAATCAACCACTTCTCATCATTTGGGGATACTGAAAGACAAAGGTGTCCTTAGCTCAAAAAGGGAGGGAAAGAACTGTTACTATTTCCTTAAACATGATGATCTAACAAGTATTTTGAATTGCCTGAATAAATGTATTTGTGACTGATAGAATTATCATCCGGAAAAAATGACCAATATCAGGGTAACCAGGGAATTCAGATTTGAAATGGCCCATTCACTATGGAATTATGACGGACCATGTAAGAATATTCATGGACATAGTTATAAATTATATGTTACTGTAATAGGAAAACCTTCAGAGGATAGTTCAGATCCTAAAAATGGTATGGTGATTGATTTTTCGGATCTTAAAAAAATAATTGATGAAAATGTTATTGATTATTTTGATCACTCTGTAATTATCAGTTCTGAAGCAGGTGGACCACAATTGAAGAAGATCAGTGAAATGTTTGATAAATTCTATATTGTCGATTATCAACCGACATGTGAAAACCTGGTAAATCAGATTGCAAGGATTATCAAAGAAAAACTTCCGGAAAAGATTAAATTATTTTCAGTCAGATTGCGCGAAACAGCGACTTCTTACGCTGAATGGTATGTTTCAGATAATCAGTGAGAAATGAACACTGAAAAAAAACTATTTCTGCTTGATGCATATGCTTTGATTTTCAGAGCTTATTATGCGTTCATTAACAGGCAGATGTTCAATTCAAAAGGTCTGAATACCTCAGCAATATTTGGATTTACTGTAACCCTTGAAGAGGTTTTAAGGGATTATAATCCCTCACATATCGGGGTTGTTTTTGATCATCCGTCACCAACTTTCAGGCATAAACTATACACTCCATATAAAGCCAACAGGGAAGAAACTCCTGAAGAAATTAAGAAAGCAGTTCCGGTTATTAAGGAGATAATAGATGGATTTAATATCCCGATTGTTGAAATTGAAGGATATGAGGCTGATGATGTGATCGGCACTCTTGCCAAACAGGCAGAAAACAAGGGATTCAAAGTTTTTATGATGACTCCTGATAAGGATTTTACACAGCTTGTAAGCGACAACATTTTCATGTTTAAACCAAAAAAATCGGGTGAAAAACCTGAAATACTTGGAGTTAAAGAAGTAAATAATTTATTCCAGATCAAAAGCCCGCTTCAGGTCGTTGATGTAATGGCCCTCTGGGGGGATAGCTCGGACAATGTGCCAGGCGCTCCAGGGATCGGAGAAAAAACAGCAAAAAAACTAATAAATGAATTTGGAAGCCTGGAAAATTTATTTGACAATACTGGAAAACTGAAAGGAAAACAGAAGGAAAATATCCTGAATTTTAAGGAACAGATAATGCTATCCAGAAAGTTAGTTACTATAGAAACGAATGTTCCGTTTCAGTTTATGGAAAAGGAATTTGAACTGAAAAGTCTGAACAGGGATAAATTGAAAAAAATTTTCCAGGAGCTGGAATTCAGGACAATAGCTGAAAAAATATTGAATGGTGATAAATCACAAAACAAGCGAGAAACGGCTGGAGTTGAAAATGAGGTTATTGAAATACCTGAAAAAGGTTCAGGTATGAGAAAACCTGAAAAACTGATAGATGAACAGGAAAAACTTGAAAAACGTCCTGAACCAGCAACACAACAGGGCTCACTGTTTAATTCTCAACCGGAATCAGGAGGAGGATATGATACGGGAGATATGAAAACAATCAAGACAACAAGGCATAATTATCATATATGTGATAATTATGAAAGAATTTCTGAATTATCAGCAAGTCTGGCGCAGCTCGATGCATTTTGCTTTGATACAGAAACCACAGATATAAATCCGCTCAATGCTTCACTCGTGGGAATATCCTTCTCTTATAGTCCTTGCGAGGCGTATTATATACCATTTCCTCAGGATAAAAAACAGGCACTGGAAAGGCTTAAAAGTTTTATACCACTGTTTGAAAATGAAAAGATCCTGAAAATAGGACAGAATGTTAAATATGATCTACAGGTACTGAATAATTATGGTATTATGGTCAGAGGGAGGATATTTGACACCATGATAGCACATTACCTTCTGCAGCCGGAGCTGAGGCATAACCTTAATTATCTTTCCGAAAGCTACCTGAAGTACAGGCCGGTTGCAATCGAAGAATTAATTGGTAAAAAAGGATCTGAACAGGGCAACATGAAAGATGTGCCGTTAGCAATAATCTCTGAATATGCTTGTGAAGATGCAGATATTACATGGCAATTATACCGGATATTCAATGAAAGACTTGTAAAAGAAGGCCTTCAAAATCTGGCGGAATCTATTGAATTCCCATTAATTCAGGTTATTTCTGATATGGAAATAACAGGTATAAAACTGGATACAGATTCTTTAAACAATTATGCTGTTCAACTGATTCAGGAAATTAATCAGCTGGAGAAAGAAATATTTGACCTTGCAGGCCAGGAATTTAATATTTCATCTCCCAAACAACTGGGTGAAATTCTGTTTGATAAGCTGAAGGTGAGCAAGGAAACAAAACGGACAAAGACAAAAATCTATTCAACCAGCGAAGAAGTGCTTATTGATTTGGTGGATAAACATCCAATAGTAGCGAAAATACTTGAGTACAGATCCCTGACTAAATTGTTATCCACTTATGTTGAAGCACTTCCTAAAATGGTAAATCACGGTACCGGCAAAATACATACTTCCTTCAATCAGGCTATTGTTGCCACAGGCAGGCTCAGTTCAAATAATCCCAACTTGCAAAATATACCTGTCAGAGACGCGAAAGGAAGAGAAATCAGAAAGGCTTTCATTTCAAGCGGGCCGGATTATATATTGCTTTCAGCGGACTACAGTCAGATTGAATTGAGATTAATGGCTCATATGAGCAAAGACGAAAATATGCTGAATGCATTCCGCAATAAAGAAGATATTCATCTGTCAACAGCTGCAAAAATATATAATGTGCCTGTAAGCAATGTTACCAGGGAAATGAGGAGCAGGGCTAAAACAGCAAACTTTGGTATAATTTACGGGATTTCTGCATTCGGTCTCTCACAAAGACTGCATATCTCCCGTACTGAAGCAAAAGAATTGATAGATGGTTATTTTCGATCCTATCCCGGCATAAAAAAATATATGGAGGATATTATAAGGGTGGCAAGCGACCAGGGTTATGTTGAAACACTTCTTGGCAGAAGAAGATATCTGAATGATATTAATTCACGTAATTCGTTTGTGAGAGGTTTCGCTGAAAGAAACGCCATTAATGCACCACTGCAAGGGACTGCAGCTGATATTATAAAGATTGCTATGATTAATATCCATCGAAAACTAAAGGATAATAATCTGAATACCAGAATGATCCTTCAGGTTCATGACGAACTGGTTTTCGATGTATATAAACCCGAATTGGAACAAGTTAAAGAAATAGTCATACGGGAGATGGAAAATGCTTACCCGCTGAGTATACCACTGGTTGTTGATACCGACACAGGAACCAACTGGCTGGAGGCTCACTGAAATAAACTATTCATTTGTGTTTGCGTGAACATCCTGATATTCAACAGCAAGCAATGAATGATATAATTTGGGATCTTTCAGAACTTCTACAGCTTTCGATATTTCAGAATCATTCTCTATAGCAGCTTCCATAGTGCCCCATTGATAGTAATACCGGGAAACAATTTCCTGTTTCAAAAGTGAAGAAATCTCATCCCTGAAATGAAAAAGATCCTTGCTATTATCATGAGTCAGCTTTGACTCAAGGGACGAAAATTCGGAACTTGCAAGATCATAATACTTCTCCTGTCTGGCGGTTTCAATTAATTTTTTCAGCGACTCTTCACTTTTAGTTGAATAGGTAAAATTCCTTTGCCGGACATAATTTTCGAAGTTTTTATACATATCATCTGTAATTCTGAATTTACCAACAGGAGGAATTGAATCATGACGGGATACAAAAAGGGTGGCATAATCAAAAATGATATTCTGGGTATATAATGATATCGTAAACTGGCTGAGATTTTGCTGTTTCGTTTCAATATCAGGCAATATGCCGCCACCATCATATACTTTACGTCCATTTTTTGTATTAAACTCAGAAATTAATGAATCCGGGATATGGCCCACACTGCCATCCTCGTTTCGATTGGAAAAATCAAGCGCCTGAATACATCTGCCGCTTGGAATATAATATTTTGCTGTTGTGACTTTTAATTTACTGTTATAAGCGAGGTTTCTTGTGGTTTGTACAAGACCCTTACCGTATGTCCTCTGTCCAATTATTACTCCGCGGTCAAGATCCTGCATTGATCCTGCCAGTATCTCCGAAGCAGATGCTGAAGCCCTGTTAACAAGGACGACAAGAGGGATATTGGTGTCTACCGGCGCACTTCTCGTTTTATATATATAATCCCATTGATTTACCCGCCCTTTTGTACTGACTATTTCCTGACCATAGTCGACAAAAAGGCTGGCAATATCAACAGCCTCAATAAGAAGACCACCGGGATTTCCCCTGATATCAATAATAAGTCCGGAAGGCTGGTATTCTTTTTCAAGTTCAGAAAGAGCTTTCTTAACTTCTTTAGCAGCATCCGTTGTAAAGTTGCCAAGTCGTATATATCCAACCTCCTTATCAATCATTCCCCAGTAAGGAACATTATTAATATTGATTTTTTCACGCACAAGGTCCTTTTCAAATTCTTTATCAATATTTATCCTTTTTAGGGTTATTTTCACTGATGTTCCCGGAGTACCTTTTAATTGCTCGGATATATATGTGATCTCTTTTCCTTTCATTGATTCACCGTCAATATAAAGAATAGTATCTCCGGCCTTTAAACCATTTTTTTCAGCAGGAAAGCCCTTATAGGGTTCAGCAATGATCGCATAATCACCATTTCTGCGTATAAGTGCACCAATTCCGCCATATTCTCCCGTAGTCATGAAATTAAAGTTCTCCTGGTCAGATTCTGGAATAAAGGTTGTATAGGGATCAAGAGGCTCCAGCATTCCCTCAATACTAGATTCAACAAGCTTTTCCGGGTCCGTCTCATCAACATAGAACATATTCAGTTCACGAAAAAGAGTATAATATATCTCAAGGCTTTTAACAAGTTTGAAATCATCATTATTGAATGAAATCAATGATAATGAACCTATTATGAGCAATATGGAGATGGATGCGATAGCAATAATTCTCACTGATCTTTTCTTTTTCATAATTCATTATATTTTTAAGGAAAGTCGTGCAAAGTTAATCTCACAGAATCTTCTTTACAAATAAATTTATACCTCAAAGGATATGCCAATAATAAAGGATTATCCTGTAAGTCTTTAATATATATTTTAATTTTTTCTTGTCAGCACCTCGATTTTTTTCTGCAGCATGTTTCCGGATTCATCAACAAGGGTAAGTATATGCTCACCCTGTTCAGGGGATATCCCCATCTGATGAATGTATTGTGTAGTGCCGATATATTCATGGTCAATATGCCAGTAAATAGTTGCATCATGAATCCTGTGAACTGCTTCCAGAACCACCTGGCCTCTACTACCGTCAAGTTCATATGGGATATAAATTCTTGAATTCTCTTTTGGATATATCAGATCCATTTCGGCAATATTTTCATTTGTATAACAGTCGGGATGGAGAGGCGGGAGAGGTTTATATTCCGGATTCTTTGACTGATAATACCATTCCTGGACCGGAGGTAAGACAAACCAGTATGCATGCTGCATTTCGTACGTTTGAGCGCATTCGCTGTTTAGCCTGTATTTACCATCAGCAGTGAGATGTACGATTAAATGATAAGGACAGGGCATAGTATTTAATCCTTGTTCGGGGATTAAAATACTGTCAGTTTCTGTGCAATACATACCAGCTCTATGACCGCTCTGTCTGCATACCTTAACGTATGTAAGCTCATCAAGAGGGATATCAAACCATTGACCGGAAGGAAGAAAATCGAAAATATCAAACAAAATCGGAGCGGCCGTCTGCATTCCAGTAAGGTTAGGACGTCCCTCACCATCGGCATTACCAACCCAGACACCTACGGTATAATCCGGAGTAGTTCCGATTGCCCAGCCATCCCTGAAACCAAAACTTGTTCCAGTTTTCCATGCGATACGATCTGATGAAGCAAAATATTTCCATCCTGTTTCGTTTTCAGGCCGGTTGACTTCCATAAGGGATTGGAAAGTCAGCCAGATAGAACCGGCATTAACAATATTATTTCCTTTTGTTAAATGTTCTGCATTATCAGGATTTAGCTGACTTGAAAAATCCAGTATATAATTTGGACTTTTAAGATCGGACTCAAAATAAAATCCGTCATAATTATTATAATGCTTTAAAATTCTTGCAAGGCTGCAGAAAATACCGGTTATGTCCCATAATGTACCTTCAGCCCCGCCCAGTATTAATGATAATCCATAATGATCTGCCGGTTTATCAATGGTTTTCATACCTAACTTTTTCAGGTAATAATGGAATCTTTCGAGTCCAAACTGTTGTAACATCCTGACTGCAGGAATATTCAGGGATTTTGAAAGAGCCTTTTTTGCAGGTACAGCACCATCATAGGTCAGAGAAAAATTCTTTGGTGTAAAGCCTGAATAATGTGTCGGAATATCGGGAACCAAGGTTCCGGGGAGTATAGCACCTTCATTAAGCATCAGGCAAAAGAGAAGAGGTTTTAAAATACTGCCGGTACTTCTTGGAGCTGTAATTATATCAACATCACTTCCATATTCAGGTTGACCAGGGTTCTGAGTATTCCCTACATATGCAAGTACATTGCCTGTTTCCACTTCAAGTATAAGACAGGCAGCATTATGGATCTCGTTATATTTCAGAGTTTTATGGTGATTTTCTACTATATTTTCTGCTCTTTCCTGGATGCTTTTTACCAGTGTTGTACGAATTCTTTCTCCTTTATGGTTCTGATATACCTGGCTGAGCAAATGTGGTGACAAAGATGGTAAGGGAACCGGATCTTCAGGGAGAGGTTCCAGGGTTGAAAGAATATAGGTGAGGGAGTCTATCTTTCCTGTAGAATATAATTTATTCAGCAAGCGGTTTCTTTTTACAATTAACAGATCACTGTTTTTCCCGGGATGGATAAGCGAAGGTGAGTTGGGTAAAACAGCCAGGGTCGCAGCCTCAGACCATGATAGATCTGATGGAGAACAACCAAAATATCTCCAGGAAGCTGCATCCAGACCAACAACATTTCCTCCAAAAGGAGCATTGGAGGAGTACAGGGCAAGTATTTCATCTTTTGATGAACCTGCCTCCAGCCTGAGGGCAAGAAGGATTTCCACTAATTTTTCAGGGATAGTTCTTTCTTTCCCTTTTCGTGAAAGCCTGATTACCTGCATTGTCAGAGTACTGCCACCACTTATTATCTTACCGGATCTGATATTTACAATTGCTGCCCTTATAAGGGAATATGGATTTATTCCCGGATGATAATAAAAATACCGGTCCTCAAAAGAAATAATTGCATGCCTGAATTTTTCCGGAATCTCCTCATTATAAGGGAATCTCCATTGACCATCATCAGCTATCCTGGCGCCAAGCAACTCTCCCTGCCGGTCTTCAATAACTGTACAAGTGGGATCATTAAAAAGAGGATCAGGAATTGAAAACCAGAAGATAATTAATAAAGTGGCAAACAGTATTAATAGAAAAGCTATTTTATATATTTTCTTATTAATAATCATTGATTCACCTCAATCCATTTGCCTGGTATTCTTGCATTTATACGGTCGTCATACATTGCTTCACAATATACTGAAGGCAGGTAATATTTCCCAAGGTATGCTGCATTTAATTGAATTATAAAAGTCTTGGATTCGTACCCTGGAAGATTAAAGTATGTATATGCTCTGTCATCACGAATATCCTGGTAATCAGGGACAGATGACTGATGTACAGATGCAAAATCATCCATGCGGATATTATGAATTTCCCACCCTGAAGGAAATATTTGAGTAAGAACCATATCCCGGTAATTTTCCATGCCGGATGGATTTGAAATTTTCACCCTGGCGAGAAAATCAGTTCCCTGCACCAGGTTTGTAATATCCAGTGAACGGCCAGCCATGTCTCTGTATTCGACACTTAAGGACAGATTATTCTGTTTCTCGGATTGGTCACCTGTTTGAGGGATTCCTTCCATAGTGATCCGCACGAAGAGTGCCCCGTCACCTTTGTTGGCAAGCGTCATATATCCTTCAGTTCTGTTTTTTATATCGAATTCAAACTGAGCTATAGGAAGTTTTGTAGCAACATAAGTCGTTTTTGTTACCCTGTCCAGTGAATAATCAAATTTAAGTTCATTTGATGTACCCAAAGTACTCGTATATTTTGACATAGCTATCAGGCAATATGCAGTGGTTTGCGTGCTTAGCCACCGATCACTGCTTAAAAGCCGTGATATTTTTTTCATCAGATCAATTCCCCGTGAATGTTGTCCCAGCAATGCAAGTGTTTCCAGCATCATAGCCCAATCCCGTTCCATAGACCCATAGCTGTAATAAAATCCTGTATATGGATTAACATCGACAGAAATGTTACTGATCATTGATTGTGCAATTTCAGACTGTCCTGCAAGCGCGTATGCTGCGGCAAGGCGCCATTGAGCCTGTATTGATATACCAGGCATCTCCCTCAGCTTATTCATGGATCCCAGGTCAGGAGAATTTGCCAGGGCAAGTGTATAGAGCCGATAAGCCTGTAAAAGATCACTCTGCTGGTATTTGTCATTACTTTTATTCCAGTTCCTGGCAGCCTTTTTTTGATAATTTACCCAGTTTTTCCTGAAGTTAACCGGAAGATTAAATCCCTTTTTTTCTGCTTCAATCATGAAATGGCCCGCATAAGAACTGCCCCAGTCATTTTCGCTCTGTTCACCGGGCCAATATGACATACCACCATTAGGTAATACAAAGGAATTTAATTTTCTGATCGCGGCCTTAATATTTTCTTCTGTCAACTTTTTATTCCTTTCATTAATTTCCATAACATCACTCAGATAAAGCTGAGGAAATGCTCCTGATGTAATCTGTTCAATACAGCCATGTGGATATTGAATAAGCCAGGAAAGCCTTCTTCCGAAGTCAATTGGAACTATATTAGATACTTCCAGTCTGGCTTTATTTGTCCCCGGGATACCCGGAAGGCTGAATGAACAATTCCATGTTTGTCCTGCATTTACCAATGTATCGATGAAATTGGTGACAGGAGGATTGGGATTGCGGATATCAAGTTCAATATCATATTTTGCTTCTTCAGATCCGCTTCTGCAGGTCACGGATACCTTTCCTATACCTATCAGCGGTTTTACCTTTAAATTGAAATTAATAACCTGATCTCCCGTTTCCGAGAACATAACTGTTTGTTTATCAGGTCCAACGAATTCAAAAAGAGGATTTATTTCAATGCCAACATCTACTTTTTTAAGGTTATCTTCCATCGCAAAAACCGTTACAGGCATCTTAACCTCTTCACCTGGTCCCAGGACACGCGGCAGGGTTGCAAGGACCATAAGTGGTTTTCTTACTGGAGTTAATTTCTCCGTCGAACCATATGCTTTCTGGTTCCCTGCAACAATCATTGTCTTAACTGACCCAACATACCTGGGCATCCGGATGGTATGAGTATTAGTTTGCCCTTCTTTTAGTGTAAAAGGCCCCAGAAATTTTACCATTGGCGGGAAACGGTCAGCCTTACTTGAAGCAGGTTCTCCTTCTTCAAGACCCGCTTGTCCGCCGCCTATACTGAGGATCTTTTCAATCTTCCCGCCATATGCACCAAGTACCATATCAAACACATCCCAGGTTTTAACTCCCAATGCTTCTCTGGCATATAAAACTGCCCATGGATCAGGGGTTTGGAATCTGGTCAGGTTGAGGAGACCTTCATCAACTATAGCCAGGGTATAGGAACAACCGATTTTTTTTTCTTCACTGACGCGAACCGTAATTTCCTCTTCAGGCTTCAATACATCCGGCATCGAAATAACAGGATGAAGCCTTGTGGAAGGATCTTCAACAAATATCGGAATTACTCCGTACAGCCTGATAGGAAGGTCATTTTTGGTCTGGGAATGAGGCTGAACAAGAGTAACATTGACATATACGTTTGGGGTCATTTTTTCTGTTACAACAAAAGAAAAATTGGTCTCAGGTTCCGTTGTTGTAATCCATTGGGCATCAATTATTTGAGATCCGTTCTCAATACTTAACAGTGCCCTTCCCTGTCCCGAAGCAGGAATTGATATTGTTGCAGTTTCACCTACGGTATAATTTTGTTTATCAGAACTGAATGACAGCATTGTAGCTTCACCGGGGTGTTCTCTCTGTTCTCTGCCTGCCCATCCCGGCCAGTCAATATAGACAATTTTCCCTGTTGCATGGTCTGTAACAGGATCAACAACCCTTATCAGGTAACGTCCCCATTCAGGATACTGGATCCTGAAAGAAAATTTTCCAGAACCGTTTCTGGTGTTGATTTTTTCTTCAAGGACTGGTATGTGTTCTGAACTGCCTATGTAGGATGCCAGGCTCTCATCTGATGCATCCCACCACCATCTCCAGTCAATTTTATAAATCGTAACCTCAAGGTTATTTCGCGAAACAGGATTCCCGTCTGGATCGACTGTGACAACTTCCACATTATGAGTAGTATCCGTAAGCAGCATACCTCTTGCCTGGTCCCCTTTTGGTGTCTTTATTCCGACATAACCTGAATAAGGAGAGTAGGGAATTGAAAAACGGTCAATACTGAATTCGCCACCTTCTTCAAAAACACGTGTAATAAAATACGCTTTTAGCATACCTGGCGAGGCTGTACTTACAGAAATGTTAGTCGAAAATGTCGCATTGCCCTCCTGGTTAAGCCAGTCTTTAAAGATTGTCAGCTCTTCTGATGAAAACGATCTGGCGGGATCATCGAACTGAAAATCAGGATACCTGGAGAAGGTGGTTTCGGTCTGTACAAGGGTTACATTAATTTCAGTCCGAAGATTCCTTGCAGGAGCACCATGAAGCCAGGTTGCTGTTATTATGCCTTTAATATCAGGCCTGTCTACTGACAGTTTATCAGTTCCAAAATCAATGTTTATCTTAATCCGGTTAGGTTTAATGGTTTCAATCCTCAGCAATTTTGTGAATGTTGTTCCTCCGACATTTATTCTTGCTGACCAATTACCGGTTGGAGCATCAGGTTCAGTAAAAGTTTTAAAATCATAAAAACCATTTATACCGGAAGTTCTTACCAGTTTTCGGACAATCTGTCCATGAGGATTGATTAATTCAAAAATTACAGGGTGATTTTGCGGAAGAATAGCGTTCTTGTCTTCGAGTATAAAAGTCAGATACAGGGAATCACCTGGCCTCCAGACACCTCTTTCACCATAAATAAATCCTTTGATGCCTTTCTGAACTACATTCCCTGAAACATCGAACCTGCTTAATGAAAGAGAAGAACCATCATCCAGCCTGAGGTAACCGCGTTGTAAACCATTTTTTGCAATCAGATAAAACGGTTGCCCATCAGGCTTGATTTCAGCAAAACCATCAGATCCGGTCTGCGTAGAACCAATAAGCTGCTGCTGGTAATTATAAATTTCTAATGTGACATTTGGAACTGCTGAAGTGGTTAACAGATCCGTTACTGCAAAGGTCATTGATCTGTCCGTACCAAGTTTTGCAATTATGCCAAGATCAGAAGCAAGAATATTCCTGGAAACACTCCTTTGTCCTCCATAATATGAATTTGAACAGGGATCTTCTCTTTCATTCCAATCATAATCCCAGTTATAATATTCTGAATCATAATCGTAATAAGATTCATAATCATCCCAATAAGTTAACTCTTCTTCAAAAGTTCTGTCCTGATCAGGAACTTCTTTAGCCAGTTCCTCCTCAGTGGAAATATCATTACTGCAGGGGAAAAGAGAATATTTTTTTCTAAATCCAAGTTCAACATGATATATTGCACCAGGCTCGCTTTTAATAAGTTCTGCCAGATCAATTGAAAAGGTATTCCATTTACTGTAATCAAATGGTTTGTCAGAAACAAGATTGACTGTTTTCTTCAGTATTAATCGCCCCACACGTTTAAGCTCGTAATTCCCATCAAGGTAATTTACCTGCAGAAACTGCCCGATATTATTTTCATAAATCCTGATAATTTTTATATCAACTGCCTTAAGATTTACAGCTTCAAAAGGGAAAATAAGTCCGTCAGAATTGGGAAGAATAACACCATTCCCCAATAGCCGAACGGCTGGTTTGATATCTTCAAAACTCAATTCATGCTCTGTCCGTGATTTTAATTTATAACCCTGGATATTTTTTATTCCCGGTTCAATATAAACTTTTAAGGTGCCTGTCTGCCTTGCCGATGGATAAGCTTTTATTTCGTTGCCTTCAATAATAAACTGAAGATCAGTACCATTTTCAACAGAAATCAAACCTTGTAGAAACTGGTTAGTCTGCAAAGGATCAGAAAAACTTAAAAGAATATATTGTTCCGGCTGTTGAACCACACTCAGATTCATCAGCTTAAAATCACCAAGTGCAGGAATAAATATTTGCTCTTTTCCGGATGCATCTACTGAAATTTCCTTTCCATTCCACACAACCTCGATCTTCTCTTCATTTTCTTTTCGTTCCACACTGTCTGCGCTGAAAAAATGGATCTTCCCGTTAACATCATGTTCCCATATTATTTTCAGTGATTTATTATTTTGATTTACAGATAATACTTTTTCTATTTGTTCATTTTCAATGACATCAGCAGTAAGTATCCGGCCATTTAATTTAAGCCACCGCAGATCCCGGGAAGAATAGGTTTTTAATCCCTCAATTTCAACTGAAAAGTTTTGCTTAATGGTCTGGATCTGAAATTCAAATGTTTTTAAATGACTGGGAACATCTTTGACTCCCGAAAGATCAAATGATACCAGGTAAGTAGTTCCGGATTTAAGTGGTTCTTCAGGTTTAAATTCAATTGTTCGTTGGTCAACCCAATATGCTGAACCTTTCAGGGCAGGCTGGAACTTAAATAACCTGTCATCAACAGGCTGATTCAGATCTATCTCTCCCTGGAAGTCTTCAGCAAGTTGTATTCGGATTGCCGATTCATTAGAGATAAATCCTGAAGTAAATGCTGAAATATAGGAGGTAAATTCAGGATTAATTTCCTGGATTTGTTCAGGCTTTTTTTTACAGCTCAGGATGGTTAAGAAAAATAAAAAAAATATAAAAAAACGGACATACGGATAAGATCTTAACATAACGGAAAGATTAGTGGTTTAGAATTATATCAAAGTTATAAAAATGGCAGGAATTATTCAGGTCTGAAATCAATCTGAACGGTTACCTGAAGCGGGGCTGGGATTCCGTCAATTTTACCTGGAATCCAGTCAGGAAATGAATTTACAATACGAAGTGCCTCTTCATTAAAATATGCAGCGTCTCCATGAACTACTCTGGGATCCAGTATATGGCCATTCTCATCAACAGTAAATATAATAAGGATAGTGGCCTCCCTACCTTCTTTTTCAGCTTTTTTCTGGTAATTTAGTTCACTATCGATATATTTACTAAGTGCAGCCGGACCGCCTTTGTATGTTGGCAAAGCAACATATGGAAAGTACTCAGTCGGATTGGCTTCTTGTGTATAACACTGGCCTTCAATAAATTGACCATTGTCATACAGCTCTTTTCTTGCAATCTGGCCGTTTGCATAATATGACATGAAAAATCCATGCTTTTCTCCTTTAGTGTAATGAACGTCGAGCTGTAATGTCCCATCTTTTCGCCATGTTTTTAAAGGTCCGTCAAGAAGACCTTCAGTGAAATTCTGGTTTGTTTTTATCCGGCCATCTTCATACCATTCCTGGAATGAGCCATGTAACAGATTATTTTTGTACTCACATTCCTGCTGTTTCTGTCCGTCAGGAAAGTACCAGCTAAAAGTGCCTTCCCTGTCATCCGGCCGTATGGATTTATAAGTACCTGTCATCTGCACCTGGCCGGAAAAATAATAATCAGTTACATGGAACAAAAAATCACCACCCAGATCCATTTTAATTATACGATAATATCTGGCTTCTTCTTTTGTAGATTGACCCCAGGAATTATTAAAATACATGGTATCTGTCAATGTCTGACCTTCAAGTAAGGAGATACCTGCAAAACATAATACAAAAATTAGAATTTGTTTCATCAGAAACTGATACTGTCTGTTATGCTTATCTTAGGTAAACCTGAAATGCCTTTTTTACTTTGTTTCCCCGGAAGAATCTATTTTTAAGTGATTTGAAATATTTATCAGGATCTTTATTACTGCCTCCGATGTTTGTTTATATGAACAAATTGTTTTAGGCAGATACAGAAAAACAAAGTTAAGACTTAATTTTTTGTCCGACAGAAATTCATTTAAATTATGTTTATTAAGCCTGTATGCTTCCCGGATTCTTCTTTTTATAAGATTTCTGTCAACAGAACTTTTAATATTTCTACTGGGCACTGCTATAGCAGACCGTGCCGGAACAACCTGATCACTGTTGCCTGATTTCCAAAATAATTTTAACGGGAATACTGTGATTGTGTTTCCTGAATTAATTAATTCACCGATGATCCTGGGACTTTTTAATCTCTCTGATCTTTTTATTGTATTTCGGCCCACAATCTAATAATTGGAGGAAAAAACATTATCCGGAAAGTAATAGCCCGGAAATAAAAATTACCGGGTAATCTGTTTATTATTTATTATTCCTGTTATAATCCCTGATAAAGAAATCCAGGGCCATAGTCATTGATGGTGCCTCGGGCCTTGGTGCCTCTATATCAAGCTTTAATCCGGCCTCTTTCACTGCTTTTGCAGTTGATTCTCCAAATGACGCAATTTTGGTATTATTCTGTTTGAATTCAGGATAATTCTTAAAGAGGGATTTAATACCTGACGGACTGAAAAAAACCAGAATATCATAATCAAGATTTGCAAGATCAGACAGATCACAACAGACTGTCTTATAAAGAATAGCTATATTGTATTTTATCTTGTATTTATCAAGAGCTTTTGGAAGGTCATCTATGTGCTTATCTGAAAGCGGAATCAGGAAATAACCTTCATTATATTTGGCTATAAGATCCATCAGATCATCAATTTTCCCGTTTCCGTAAAATATTTTCCTCTTTCTGTAAACAATATACTTCTGAAGATAAAAGGCAGTTGATTCAGAAATACAAAAATATTTCATGGAATCAGGAACCGTGATTCTCATTTCTTCACAGATCCTGAAAAAATGATCAATAGCAGTCTTGCTATTGAAGATTATAGCAGAATGATTCAGGATATCAATCCTGGTTTGCCTGAATTCTTTAGCAGGAATTCCCTCAATTTGTGTGAACGGCCTGAAATCAATATGGATATTATTTTTTTCGGCAAGTTCAAAATATGGGGATTTTCCGTTTTCAGGTCTGGGTTGTGAAACAAGTATTTTCTTGATCCTCATTTAAACGCCTTTAAGTTTCAACCTCAATTATATCCAACCAGAAAAAAACTTGTAATAAAACAGAATAGGTAAAATTTCAAGGGTACAAAGGTATAAAATCAAATAAAATATTAAAGCATCTTTTTTAATTATTAATTGAAAACCTTTGATAAATCGAAAAAGATATGCCATGGCAATTAACACTAATGCAAAGATTATGAAATAAATACGTAAGTCTTCCTGAATGTAGGCAATACAAAAAACAATTGGGATAAAAACTATACCCAGATTTTTATAAATTATTAAAATGTGATATAAATATTCCCTGAAATATATCTGTTGATTAAAGATATGACCGGTTAATAGAGTAAGTATATATCTGATTAACAATAATATAGCAAGAATGGCAGTATATAAAAGGTAAGCATAAAAGGGTTTTAGAGACAGCGGATTAATATTAAAATGAGCAAAGACTAGATAAATGAACAATCCGAAAATAACCAAAAAATTAATGTCGAGAATCAATCCAACCCTTCTGGAAAAAATGCCCTGATCCCGCAGGAACTTCGAACCTAATTGAAAGTTCCATAATGATACTATAGCCTGGTCAAAAAATTTATTAAAAAATAACTTCAACCATACAAGGATTATTAACGATCCAATAATAATTGCAATAAGCCAGTCGGGATTAATATCCTGCTTAGAATGCTTATTCTGGTCCAGTCTTTGAATGAATTCCCCCGGGATCAATGATCCGGTTGATTTTGATTCCTCTTTATAAATCAGTTCTGAGGTTTCTTTAATTGAATAATAATGATTACTGAAATTATGGAGGGTTTGATTCAGCTGTAGAAGATCAATTGCATCAGGTAAATAATATGGAATATCTTCCCCGATGAATTGATTATTTATTAATATGACAGAAGTCTCTGCATTATCTGTAATTACAGGTTTAAGGGACAAACTATCTCCTGCTGAAATCCCGGCCTGACCCTGGATTTGAGAAGTATCACTTCTGATAAGTATAGAGGCAGCATTCGCAGACGTACTTACTGTATCAGGAATTGGATTTGGGATAGTATCTGTTTTTAAAGAAACAGTGTCCTGTAATTCAATTTCAGGCAAGCCGGTTTCGTTTAATAAAAGCACAAAAAAGCTTTAAATGATATTCAGAATAATCTGCAAATATAGACATCAAAACGAATTTAAAACGATGGAAATTTTTAATTTAAAGGCAAATTATTTTTTGAGCACAATAAAAATATTAAACAAGATGAGAAAAACGGTTTTGTGGCTCATAACATTAGTAATTGTGGCATCATGCCAGAAAGACAATATTCAGGATTATCCGGTGCGGCCTGTGCCTTTTATGAATGTAAAGGTTAATGACAATTTCTGGCTTCCGAGGATAATTACAAACAGGGAGATCACCATTCCATACAGTTTTCGTATGTGTGAAGAAACTGGCAGGATCAATAATTTTATCTATGCTGCAGGAATAAAACCAGGAAAATTTTGTTCAGTTTTTCCATTTGATGATTCAGATGTTTATAAGATCCTTGAAGGAGCTGCGTATTCACTCCATACTTATCCGGACGTGAAACTTGAAACATATTGTGACAGTATTATCAGGATTATAGCAATGACTCAGGAGCCGGATGGCTATTTAATGACATGGCGTCAAATTGATCCGTCATCTCCGCCCACAAGCTGGTCAGGTGGGAAAGACCGCTGGTCTGATATATCCAACGGACATGAACTGTATAATATGGGGCATCTCTATGAAGCAGCGGTTGCTTATTACCAGGCGACAGGTAAACGCCAGTTGCTTGATGTCGCCCTGAAAAGTGCTGATCTGGTCTGGGATGTTTTTGGACCTGGCAAAAGGGATTCGGTACCCGGACATGAAGAAATTGAAATCGGACTTGTTAAGCTGTACCGTGTTACAGGTGATTTAAAGTACCTTGAAATGGCAAAATTATTTATTGACAGGAGAGGGAGTAAAAAATATAATCCGGAAGGGAAAAATCTGTGGGAGACGGGAGCTTACTGGCAAAACCATCTTCCGGTCATTCAACAACGCGAGGCAGTCGGTCATGCAGTAAGAGCAGGATATTTATATTCCGGAATGGCAGATGTCTCAGCATTATTTGATGATTTTGAATATAAACTTGCACTTGATTATATATGGAATAATGTCGTCGGGAAAAAAATATACCTAACAGGGGGTGTTGGTGCAAGCGGAACAGGTGAGGCTTTTGGGAGGGATTATGAACTGCCAAATGCAGAAGCATACGCTGAAACATGTGCTGCAATAGCACAAATATTCTGGAATCACCGAATGTTTCTGTTAACGGGGGAAAGCAAATATATTGATGTGCTTGAAAGGGTGTTGTATAATGGTTCCATTTCCGGTGTTTCACTGGAAGGTAATGGTTTTTTCTATCCAAACGTTCTGGAATCTAAAGGCACTAAAAGAAATCCATGGTTTCCATGTTCCTGCTGTCCATCTAATATTACAAGGTTCATCCCTTCCGTTCCGGGATATATATATGCATCCAGAGAAGATACATT
>JBGPAO010000014.1:0-22005 GCA_041480755.1 Bacteroidia bacterium | reverse complement strand
GCCTCCTTGGCTGCATGATATTCAGAGTTTTCGGCCAGGTCTCCTTTATCCCTGGCATCAGCTATTGACCTGGAGATGGCCGGACGTTCAGTATTAATAAGGTTATCCAGCTCTTTCTTTAATTTCTCAAGTCCTTCACGCGTAATATAGGAAGCCTTCCCCATAATCAAATTAATATAATTCTACATGAAAAAAGAGTTCCGGCATTTAAATCCAAAATACCGGAACCCTTTGAAAAACAAAATTAAGTAAAAATATTTTTATTAAAGAAAAATTTAATATTCCATTCTGTTCAAAATCTCAGAATATATCACAGCTTTTTTAATATCATCGACGTTTTCAAATAATGGAATTTTTGCTTTTTTCTTTTGATCCTGAATACTGCCAATCCTTTTTTCCTGCTGTGTTAAATCCCCATCATCAAACATTTTTTCGGTTTTTAAAGCCGACTTTGATATTTCTTTCTCCTTTAAATACTCTGCCACCTCATCTACAATTACTTCAAGTGACTGTGATTCTTGCTTCACTGGTACTTCCTGTGACACTGCCTTTTTACCCGGAATCACCTCAGTATATCCTGTTTCTTTCATTGCTGCTTCTTCGAGAGATTCTCCTTCCTGACTGTAAGTTTGTTCAGGAGTATTGAACATTTTTTCAAGTTTTGCAAATGGATCGTTTATCATTGTTACAGCGTCATTTAATAAATCTTTGCCTTTAAATGCCTGACCTGAAGGTGGTTTATACTTCAGATTGGATTTCATAACAGGTTTCTTTTTACGACTTCTTAACAGTCCGCTGAAAACAAGGAATAAGAGACTTACGATTACTACAACTATTGAATCAATATCTACTTTCATTTCCTTCTTTTTTTTCTTTTAAAAAGATCCTTTAAAACCGGTTTATTCTTTTGCTTATAGTATTGATCAATTTTTTTCCGGGAAGTCTTCATCCTTTCCTTAACCTCCGGGGTTTGGATTTTATACCTGTGCTTTAAAGCTGCTTTCCTGCTCTTCTCATAGTCCCTGTCCAAAGACTTCTCAGCCCTTTCCTGTTTCTTAATTGCGCGCCCTGCTTTACCTGGTTGAGATCGTAATGGTGCAGCAACAAAGAATGAAACCAGCAAAAAAACTAAAATCCTTCTCAAATACAATTTGTTTATTTTTGTCCTTTGAAAAATAAAATAATGAATTCATTTCATTCAAAGTTATTTCTTTTTTCTTTGATTACAACGTTTATTTTAGTTGAATCTTGCAGTGATAATATCAGAGACGTCGTCCCATATGTATCAATAGATATTGTTCTTGATCTTCAGGCAGACCTTTCGTATGTTGGTGTCGGGGAAACTGCAATCCTTACTCCTGATCCTCAGGGTTCAGGAATTCTTACTTTTTCTTCATCCAAATATTCACCTATAACTCTCGGGCAATTTGTTGAGGGTAATGGTTTAATAATTTACCGTCTTGGTATAGATGAATTTGCCGTTTATGATATTACATGCACATTTAAAGCATCCACGGATTATTGTGCGCTTAATATGGATGAGACCTGGCTTATACCAAAATGTCCGTGCTGTAGTTCAGAATTTAATATATTACTTGAAGGCTCACCCGTTTCAGGGCCTGCGGCTGTAGCCCTGAAGCAATATTCAAGCTTCATCAGGAATAACCAGTTATATATAAAGAATTAATATCTGTAGTGATCCGGTTTGTAAGGTCCATCCACCGGAACACCAAGGTAATCTGATTGTTTCTTGCTCAGTTTTGTAAGTTTAACTCCGAGGTGTTCAAGATGAAGCCTTGCAACTTCTTCATCCAGTTTTTTCGGAAGCCGGTAAACCCCGATTTTATGTTCATTCTGATATAAATCAATCTGCGCAAGTGATTGATTAGTAAAAGAATTACTCATAACAAAAGAAGGATGCCCTGTTGCACAGCCCAGGTTTACAAGCCGGCCTTCAGCAAGAAGGAAAATAGCATGTCCATCCGGGAAAATATATTTATCAACCTGAGGTTTTATATTTACTTTTTTAATCCCGGGTGTAGTATTAAGCTGATCAACCTGTATTTCGTTGTCAAAATGACCTATATTACAGACGATTGCCTGGTCTTTCATCTTTGTCATATGTTCAAGCGAGATCACATCACTATTGCCTGTTGCGGTAACAAAGATATTTCCTTCACCAAGTGCATCTTCGATGGTCTTTACTTCAAAACCTTCCATCGCCGCCTGCAGAGCACAAATCGGATCAATTTCAGTAACGATAACCCTTGCTCCATATGCCCTCATTGACCTGGAACATCCTTTCCCGACATCGCCATAGCCAAGGACAACCACAACTTTCCCTGCTATCATCACATCAGTTGCCCTTTTTATTCCATCTGCCAGTGATTCCCTGCATCCATAAAGATTATCGAATTTTGATTTGGTAACAGAATCATTTACATTAATAGCAGGAAATAACAGCTTGCCATTTTCATACATCTGGTATAGCCTGTGAACTCCGGTAGTCGTTTCCTCAGTAACTCCTCTGATCTCTTTTACCATCCGGTGCCATTTGCTGTTATCATTCTGAAGTGTTTGTTTAAGTTTATTCAGGATAACAGCTTCCTCTTTATTAGATGGTTTGACATCAAGGACCGAAGGATCTTCTTCAGCCATAAAACCCTTATGCACCAGCAAAGTGGCATCTCCCCCATCATCAACTATTGTGGTCGGACCTTTTCCTCCAGGAAAAGTCAGTGCCTGCTCTGTACACCACCAGTATTCTTCCAGTGTTTCTCCCTTCCATGCAAACACGGGGACCCCTGTTTCCGCTATCGCTGCAGCAGCATGATCCTGTGTGGAAAAGATATTACAGCTTGCCCACCTCACATCTGCTCCAAGTTTGGTCAGGGTTTCAATCAGCACTGCTGTTTCAACCGTCATATGCAGAGATCCTGTAATACGGGAACCTTTAAACGGTTGCAGTGGTATATATTTTTTACGGATTGCCATTAATCCGGGCATTTCCTTCTCTGCAATCTCAATAGCTTTCCTGCCTGATTCTGCCAGTTTTATGTCCCTCACCTTATACGGCAAAGTTTCGGTAATAAATTCAGTTGATTTCATCTTTAAAATAATTTATGCAAATTTATATATAATTGGACTCTCCCCATAACTGACCGGTATTATTTGATCTCTATAGCTGATGTGGGATACCGGTATGTCCTTTTAAAATATCCATCACTGTAACTCTATCTTTTATCAGTTGTTCCTTCAATTCCTCAATTGACTGGAATTTCATTTCATCCCTGATCCTCTCGACAAAATGAAGATGGATTTGTTTTCCGTAAATATCCTTATCAAAATCTATAATATGCACTTCAATTGTTTTATGATCAGGATTATCATTTACTGTTGGCCTGATACCGATATTTAACATTCCATGGAACCAGCCGTACCCGGTTTCAACCTCAACAGCATAAACCCCATCACGCGGCAGAATTTTGAGGAAATGGCCCGGAAGGATATTTGCAGTCGGAAAACCTATCGACCGTCCTACGCGGCTTCCACCTGTTACTGATCCTGATATAAAGAAATTATGTCCCAGCATTTTCTCCGCAGATTTAACGTCCCCTTTTAACAATGCTTTCCGGATCTCGGAGGAGCTTATCTTATTTTCTCCTTCGCTGTACCGATCCAGTTGTTCGGCTGTAAAACCAAATTTTTCAGCACATTCCTTTATTTTCATGATATCTCCTTCATGATCTGAGCCAAAACGATGATTATACCCAAACACCAGATGGTGGATACCTACTTCGCCCACAAGGACATTTTCAATAAATTCACATGCAGTCATCCGGCTGAATTCAATTGTAAAATCCTTGACAACCAGATTTTTAACTCCAAGTTCTGCGAGGATCCTGATTTTTTCTTCAAATGTGGTAATCAATCTGGTTTCATCAGAATTATGATTCAGGATATGCCTGGGATGAGGCCAGAGAGTCACTATCACCGGACTTCCATTCATTTTGCCGGATATCTCGAACAGTTTATTGATAATATATTTATGACCTTTATGTACACCATCAAAGATTCCAACTGTGACAACTGGCTTTTCAATACTGAGATTGTCTGTGCTGTAGTAAATGTTCAATTATCCTGTGAATTAGAAACTGCAAAAATAATAAAAAGGGGACCAACACATGTTTAATTCTGAATATCTGCTTAATTTTGGTATTGAGTGCTATCTAACGCTTTGACCGTATGCAAAAATTAGCCCTTATCCGGAATGATCCCTGGCTTGAACCTTACTCGCAGAGGATAAATGATCGTTACCAGCGAGCCCTGAGTAAAGAAAAGGAACTCACGAAAGATTTCCCCGATTTAAAGGAATTTGCCTCCGGACATCTTTATTTTGGCCTGCATCGCACACATGATTCATGGATTTTCAGGGAATGGGCCCCAAATGCTGTAAAGATATTCCTGATTGGGGATTTTTCGCATTGGGAAGAACGTGATGAAAATCTGCTGGAAAAAATAGAAAATGGTGTATGGGAGATTATACTCCCTATTAAAAGACTTACTCATGGGAGTCTTTACAGGCTTTCAGTTTACTGGAACGGAGGAAGAGGTGACAGGATCCCAGCCTGGGCAAACAGGGTAATTCAGGATAATAAGACACTTATTTTTAATGCGCAGGTCTGGAGCCCTGAAGTTCCTTATAAGCAACTTAATGACTGGATTAATGCCAAACAGCAACCGCCTTTAGTATATGAAGCTCACATAGGGATGGCCTCCGAAGAAGGCAGAGTTGCTACTTATGAAGAATTCAGGCAGTTTGTACTGCCCAGGATAGCAAAAGGAGGCTACAATACGATCCAGCTAATGGCAATACAGGAACATCCCTATTACGGTTCTTTTGGATATCATGTTTCCAGCTTTTTTGCCCCTTCTTCCCGTTTTGGAACTCCTGAAGAGCTTAAAAAACTCATTGATTCAGCTCATGAGCAAGGCATTGCTGTAATCATGGACCTTGTACATTCACATGCGGTCAAAAATGAAGTTGAAGGACTCTCAAAATTTGACGGTACGCCATATCAGTATTTTCATGATGGGTACCGGAGAGAGCATATTGCCTGGGATTCGCTATGTTTCAATTATGGAAAGAATGAGGTTATTCATTTCCTGCTTTCAAACTGTCGTTACTGGCTTGAAGAATTCAGGTTTGACGGATTTCGTTTTGATGGAGTAACAAGTATGTTTTATCTGGATCACGGGTTGTCACGTGATTTTGTCAATTATGACATGTATTTTGACGGCCAACAGGATGAAGATGCTATTACATATCTCAAATTAGCTAACAAACTTATTAAGCAGGTCCATCCCGGATCAATTACCATTGCTGAGGAAATGAGTGGTATGCCCGGTCTTGCCACACCCCTGAAAGATGGTGGCAATGGATTTGACTATCGCCTTGCCATGGGCACACCGGATTACTGGATTAAGATTATCAAGGAAAGAGCTGATGAAATGTGGAATGTGGAAGAGATTTTTTATGAACTGACCCGTAAGCGAAGTGATGAAAAAACTATCAGTTATGCTGAATCTCATGACCAGGCCCTGGTAGGGGATAAGACCATAATTTTCCGCCTCATTGACAAGGAGATGTATGATTATATGAATATCGACAGCAAAAACCTGATAATTGACAGGGGCCTGTCACTTCATAAGATGATAAGGCTGATAACAATCGCAACTGCTGGTGGCGGGTATCTTAATTTTATGGGGAATGAGTTTGGACATCCTGAGTGGATTGATTTCCCGAGGCAGGGCAATAACTGGTCGTACCATTATGCAAGACGTCAATGGAGCCTGGTCGATAATCCTGGCCTGAAATATAAATTTTTGGGTTCCTTTGACAGAGAGATGATACGGCTTGTCCGGAGTGAAAAAACTCTGGGGGATCAATGGGCCAGGCTCATTAATGCAAACAAAGGCGACCAGGTTCTGTTCTTTGAACGCGGGCTGCTGGTCTTTGCATTTAACTTCAATCCGACAACCTCTTTTACGGATTATGGATTCGGCGTGGAGCCAGGGAAATACAAGGTAATGTTAAACACCGATGCAAAAGAGTTCGGCGGACAGGGGCTTGTCGATACTTCCATAATATATTATTCCTTTCCCGATCATGCTACCGCACCAAGGCATATGCTGAAAATTTACCTGCCGGCAAGAACAGCACTGGTATTCAAAAGGGTTATAAGCAGAAAAATATACGAGTAGTATTCCTATATCCATCTGACAAGCGGGAAATCCTGCCTGTGAGGTAAGTCATCATTCCTGGCAAATATTCTGATGCCATATTCGAAAACGCCAGGCTTAACAGGCACAATATTCCCCCTGTAGATAGTTGTTCCGTTGTTCATCTCATCAAATTTCAATTCCTGTGCAAAGGTATGTTCCTCTTTGTCAGTATCATATCCGAAATTCCTTATCACGACTTCAACACCAATATCCCTTGGGGATAATCCATTCAGATCAAGTATCACTTCAGTCTCATAACCTTCACCAAGTGTAACTGTTTCTTTTGATATATCGGGATGACGGTAAGAAATAATTCTTAATCCGCTCCATGATCTAGTTACAAGTTTTTTCCATAATGAAAGATCCTTTGCAAGCTGAAAATCATTATCCTTCAATTTCAGATTCCGTTTATATAATTTCTTATAATACTTCTCTTCATAATCAATAAACGTTCTGTTCATCGTGAAATTAGGGACAATTTCAGCTATTGATTTCTTTATATAACCAACCCATTCTTCAGGTACACCATCTTTGTTTCTTTTATAAAACGAAGGAGCAATTTCATATTGAAGAAGATCATAAATAGCTTCAGCATCAAGTTCATCCTGGAAATCCGGATTATCAAAAGTTTTTTCTTCCGTTAATCCCCATCCTCCACCCTTAACATATCCTTCGGCCCACCAACCATCGAGAACACTGAAATGTAATGCCCCGTTCATTATTGCCTTCATTCCGCTGGTTCCGGAGGCTTCAAGGGGTCTCGTCGGCGTATTCAGCCAGATATCCACACCCTGAACCAGTTTTTGAGCCAGGCACATATCGTAGTTCTGCAGGAAAATAACGCGGCCGATAAATTCCTTTCTTCTTGACATTTCAACGATCATTTTAATCAGCTCCTGTCCCGCTTTATCCCTGGGGTGCGCTTTCCCGGCAAAAACAAATTGTACGGGCATCTCCTTATTGTTGACAATCTCTGCCAGTCTGTCAATATCCCTGAACATTAAACCTGCTCTCTTATAAGTCGCAAAACGCCTTGCAAATCCGATTGTAAGTGTATTACTGTTGAACTTCTCCTCGGATTCCATCATTATCCTGGGAGGTTCAAGTCGTTTTGCCATTGCAATTTTTATTCTTTCTTTAATAAACAGGATAAGCTTTTCCCTTTGATTGTTCCGCACTTTCCAGATGGTATGGTCAGGGACCTTGTAGATTTTCTTCCACATTTCTCTGTCAGCTTCTTTCTCCAGGAAATCAGAATCAAGCTCTTTTTTATAAAGATTAAGCCACTCTTCTGATGTCCATGTTGGTAAATGCACCCCATTGGTTACATATCCCACATAGTTTTCATCAGAAGTGTATCCTTTCCAGAGACCGGTGAACATTTTTTGAGTGACTCTTCCATGCAGGCGGCTGACGCCATTTAATTCCTGAGACAAATTAATAGCCAGATAACTCATTGAATACCGCTCATTTTTATCTTCCGGATTTGATTTACCAAGCCGGATAAACTGATCCCATGTTATCTTAAGGCGGTCGGGATAATGGGACATATACATCCTGACAAGAGATTCGTCAAAAGAATCATGCCCGGCCGGAACAGGAGTATGTGTTGTATACAGGGCTGAGGATCGCACAACTTCCAGGGCTTCCTGGAAAGTAAGGCTATATTCCTGTATTATTTCCCTCAACCTTTCAAGACCGATAAAAGCTGCATGGCCTTCATTACAATGGAAAAGATCGGGTTTTATTTTCAGGACGTTCAGTAGTCTGATGCCGCCAATCCCAAGCAGGAATTCCTGCTTAAACCTGTTTTCTTCGTCCCCGCCGTAAAGAAAATGAGTGATTGACCTGTCCTGAATAATATTATCTTTAAAATCTGTATCCAGCAGATAAAGATCAATCCGGCCTACATTCACTTTCCATATCCTGGCTGTAAGCATTCTTCCGGGAAGCTTTATTGAAATTGACATCCAGTTGCCTTTTTCATCCCTTACCGGCAAAGCCGGAGTAGTGTTGAAATCCTGAGGATCATCGGATACTATTTGTTCTCCTCCTGTCGATATTATCTGGGTAAAATATCCATACCGGTAAAGTAGCCCGATTCCTACAATACCCCTGTTATAATCGCTTGCTTCTTTCAGATAGTCTCCTGCAAGCACACCAAGACCTCCACCATATATCCGCAATGAATCATGAAGACCAAATTCCATACTGAAATAAGCAACCTTAGGTCCTTTCTTTTCACTGACAGCATTCATATACCTATAGTATTCTGAGCTGACTTTTTCCAGCTGTTTTATGAAATCAAGATCATTTTCCAGTTTCTTAAGCTGCCTTAAAGGAATTTTCTGAAGAAAGGTGATTGGATTCTGGTTTGACTCTTCCCAGAGTTCATTGTTGATTGAGCTGAAAAGATTTATAGCATCAGCATTCCATGACCACCAGAGGTTTTTAGACAGATCTACAAGAGCCTTTAACTTTTTTGGAATGTTTTCTTCAACAATAAATTTCTTCCAGTCCGGACTTGTGGAAACTATCTGGTCTGCAATAAACGCCGGCCTGGTTGTATCAAAGAAAAGATTAGTCCTGTGAACTGCAAGGTATAGGGCAGTATCATATGCAATCCTGTAATACTCTATAAAGTTTTTCCATAGTGCAATCCTGGATACATCAAAGGCGGATTTTCTTGTCTTTTCAGTTTCATCAGCTGAAAAATTACTGAAATTCAGAATTGCAGAAGTTATTCCTGCTACAGTTTCATTAAAGTTATTATCATCCCTGTCCAATATAGTTATCGCTGAGGTCGGCCCCTGGTAATTTTTCCTGACCCACAGGCCAAATCCTGTCAGAGATGTGGTTATAGTCGGGACACTGAATGCAAGGCTTTCCAGCGGAGTGTATCCCCATGGTTCATAATAGGAAGCAAACACTGTGAGATCTGTCCCTATCAGGATATCATAATAAGCTTTATTGAATACTCCATCATTGCCGTTAAGGTATGATGGGACAAAGATCACTTTAACTTTACCTGATTTTTCGTTATTCAGCCCATTAGCAGCCAGTCTTTTTAAAATTGGATCATATTCAGGATTATGAAGATTATGCGTCAGGCAGGAGACATTGGTTCCCAGCAACTGGCCTGAATTTAAGGCTTCAATCAGATCTTTCCTTGGACCATAATGATTAGCGGGGATCAGTATAAAAGCAAGGACCTGTTTTGAGAGCTCCTTTTTATTTAGTTCACCCAGTGCATCAATAAAGACATCAAGTCCTTTGTTTCTGAATTCATATCGCCCGCTTGTAGCAATAATTAAAGGTTCACCTGTTAATCTGTAACCAATTATTGTTTCAGACACTTTAATCATAAGGGCTTTCGCTTCTTCCCTTATCTTATTAAACTCTTTCTCCTGAGGAATAAATGAATCTTCAAATCCATTTGGTGTTATGAGATCTACATCTTTTTTCAGAAACTGGGCACATTCCCGTGCAGTTATTTCACTTACCGTTGTAAAACAATCTGCATGCTGAGCAGAGAGTTTTTCCAGTGATTGTTTTGAAACCACATTAAAATCATTCGATTTGGTATCTCCGTCATACTTGCTGAGTTGTCCGTAAAGTGGTAACTGGTTGCCGGCGATGGATCTGCCGATAACTGTCGCATGAGTTGTAAAAACCGTTGCCACCTGGGGTGTATGTTCTTTCAGGTATAATAATCCTGAACCAGTCATCCACTCATGGAAATGAGCAACTACTTTTGTTCTTGAATTTAGATTAAACTTTATAAAACTTTCGATAACACAGCCGGTAGCGTAACCAAATAGGCATGGTTCTAAGTAATCCCACTGACCTGAAATAGAATCAAGCTTATAACTTTCCCAGAGTTTCTTGAAAATTTCATCCTTTTTTGGCATGAAAGTCGTGAAATCAACAAGGATGGCTATCGGGGTTCCGCTTATTTTCCACCGTCCTACTTTAACACGAAGTCCTTCAGCAAAGACTTTTAACTGCCAATCAGTATACAGATTTATATCTTCTTCAAATTCAGGATTTTCTTCGGAATCTCTCCACACATCCGGTCCAATCAGAATGTGTCTGTCATCTAATTCATCCCGTAATGATTTTGCTTTTGTTGAAAGAACAGTATGAATACCTCCGACTTTATTACAAACTTCCCAGCTAACCTCAAGCAGATAGTCAGGAACGAGCAGCCTTTTTTCCATGTTTTTTGAGAACTATAACCTGCAAATATAGAATTTCAGAAGTTATTTTTCCCTGGTCTTCGTTTTTTTATTACGTTTTTCCCCTGTGCCGGTTGAAATCTCCGATTTCAGGACTGCGCTGGCCAGCTTTGCTGATTCTTTTATTTTACCGGAAGGCCTGCCTCTTTTAGTATATTTTCTTTTTGGAAGGACTTTTTTTGTTATCTGTGGTACCTGAACAATCATACCTGAATTTAACCTTTCAAGTTCTGCGGTATATTTAGCTATCAGCTCATCCTTTTCATTTATAATGCTTGTTAGATGTGCTATTTCCTGCTCTTTGCCTGTTTCTGGAACAGCAGTGTCAACCCTGATTATAAAATCATTCAGGATATTCATGTAGTTAATAAAAGCATCATATGGCGAATGATAAGGATTGAAGTATGAATGTACGGCTCCATCAGAGAAAAATTTTGTACACATATAATAGAAATGATCGCTTACCTGAAGATAGTTCCAGTCTTTTTCCAGCCTTGGATCATTGGCCTTTCTGATTTTAGGGGCCAGTTCATATAGCTTGTTAAAAGCCTCCTGCTGCATTTCATTGCCGAGCCAGGCAGTAAGGTCACGTTCCTCATCTGCCCATGAAATCGGATAGGTGACATTAATTGCTGAAACAGGCTGGAGGTTTCTTGCCACTTCTGATGGGGTTGAAAAAGTATATTTTGAATTTTTGAACACTGTATAAGGAAGATTTCTCAGGAACTCGAAAATACCTGTTTCTGACCACTGATGTTCTCCGAATGTTTCGTAATCCATGAAAAGATTAACAGTTTCCTCTTTTTTGTCCAGGTCGTTCAACCATCCTACATATTTTTCCGTGGTAAGCGGATATTCCTGCCATCCTTTATTTGAGAACCGGAAAGCAATATCATCGCTTAATGTAAAATTTTTCAGCAGAATTTTAAGCTTGGGATTTATTGAATTACAATACAGGTAATTAGGACTCTTCCATCCTAAAATATGCTTTGCACCTTCAGTAATCATTGCTTCAAATCCCATGTCAGCCACCATAGCGCCTATCTCATCAGAATAAATAAGCTCCGTATTCCTGAATACCTTCGGTCTTTGTCCGAATATTGCGGTGATTTTTCTGACATGTTCATTAACCTGTTTCTCAAATTCAGATTTGTCCTTTAGAGCAGCCAATGAATGCGCATTTGTTTCTGCAAGGAATTCCACAGAACCGGTCTCAGCCAGTCTTTTGAAACTTTCCAGAACATCCGGTGCATACAGTTCAAACTGGTCCAGGGCTACACCTGAGATGGAGAATGCCACTTTGAATCTTCCTTCATGTTTTTTGATCAGTTCAAGCAGTAACCTATTAGCAGGCAAATAACATTTATCCGCTACCTTTCTTAAAATACTTTCGTTGGTATAATCATCATAATAATAGTGTTCATTCCCAATATCGAAGAATCTGTATCTTCTGAAACGGAATGGTTGATGAACCTGAAAATATAAGCAGATTGTTCTCATTATAATCTTTATTATTTCACAATTTGATCATAAATTTCTTTTACGTTGTGCGCTGAATTTTCCCACTTAAGGCTTTCAACTTCTTCTTTACCATATTTTTTGAAAAAATTCGAAAGTCCATTATAATTTAAAATCCCGTAAATGGCATCAGACATTGCATGAATATCCCAGAAATCAACTTTTATTGCATAATGAAGGATCTCCGAGACGCCAGACTGGCGTGATATGATAACAGGTACGCTAGATTGCATTGCTTCAAGTGGAGAAATCCCGAATGGCTCTGAAACAGAAGGCATTACATAGACATCAGTCATTGAAAACATCCTGTAAACATCCTCACCTTTTAGAAATCCGGTGAAATGAAATTTGTCCATTATTTTAAGTGCTGCTGCACGGTGAATCATGCGTGTCAGCATATCTCCGCTGCCTGCCATGACAAATCTCACATTATCCATTTTCTGAATTACTTTGTGAGCAACTTCAATAAAGTATTCGGGCCCTTTCTGAAGTGTAATCCTTCCAAGAAATGTGACAATTTTCTCTGTCAGGTTCCTTTGATATCCGGCCATATGTGATTCAACAACCGTATCCACAGCATTATAAACAGTAAACACTTTATCAGGATTGATACCATATTTATTTATTACTGTTTCCCGGGTAAGGTTACTTACAGTTATTACCCTGTCAGCAGCATCCATACCTTTCTTCTCAATTTCATAAACCCCGGGATTCACGCTTCCTCCGCTCCTGTCAAAATCTGTAGCATGAACATGCACAACGAGCGGTTTCCCGGAAACCTGCTTTGCTGCAATTCCTGCAGGATATGTCAGCCAGTCATGGGCATGAATGACATCAAACTGGTATTCACCAGCAATAAGTGATGCTATCAATGCATAATTGGCAATTTCCTGAAAAAGGTTTTGTCCGTATCCGCCACTGAATTCAATCTTTCCAGAGAAATGAGTATGAATGAATTGTTTGGTCCTGGTCTTGTCAGCATTCACAAGTTCAAAATACTCCTCAGGATCTGAATAAGGCACAATATTGGAGTTTACCTCGATATATTTTATACTCTCAAGCATTCCCTGGAAGTCAACATTTGTTTTCCCAATTTCAACTTCATTTGCACCAAGCACCCTGATCATGCGCTGATCTTCGTCTCCGAATGCTTTTGGGACCAGGAAAAGAATTTCAAGTCCCGGAATATGTGACATACCTTTTGTAAGCCCGTAACATGCAGTGCCAAGTCCACCGGATATATGCGGCGGGAATTCCCATCCAAACATTAATACTTTCATATCAGCTTAAATTCTTTATCATTCTTCTTATCCTCAAGAGTGCCGCGACACTCCATGCCTGGGAGATTGCCCCTCTTCCACGGTGCGGAGGATCGCCATTATATATTTCTGATACAGATCCGATCCCATGAACGCTCATTTCTTCCTCAAATCCCTGGTAGATCCTCTCAACAAGGGCAATTCCCGATAATTTATGAATATCAAGGTAAGCTTTGCAGAAGTGTTCCAGTAACCATGGCCATGCTGTGCCCTGGTGATAAGCCAGATCTCTCTGTTCCTGGTTGCCTTCATACACACCCTTATAATTGGGATTTTTTGGTGTAAGTGTCCTTAATCCTCTTGGAGTTAACAATTCACATTCAACTACATCCAGGATGGATTTTTTCATTTCAGTTGTTAACGGGCTGTAAGTCATTGCAGCTGCAATAACCTGGTTGGGTCTTACCGACATATCACTGAAATCATCATGAACATAATCAGCAAGATACCCTTTTTCCTGATCCCAGAACAAATTAATAAAAGAGGACATAGTTCTTTCCGGAATATCTTTCCACTCTCTGATAAAATTATTATCACCGGCATTTCCTGCAAGTTCGAGGCTGAACATGATCGCATTATACCAGAGTGCATTGATCTCAACCGGATAGCCTACCCTGGGAGTTACAGGAACACCATTGACAACTGCATCCATCCACGTAAGGGCCTTCCCTTCAACTCCTCCATATATCAGGCCGTTATCATGCATTATGATATTAAATAAAGTTCCTTCCCGGTAATATTTCAGTATGCTCTTAATATAAACTCCATACCTTTTCCAGACATCAATAGCGGGATCATAATCTTTCAACTGCTGTAAAGCCCATATGAACCATAATGAAGCGTCAATAGAATTATATGCAGGATCTTTTTCCGAACCGGTATTCGGGAATAATCCGTTCTTTAAGCGTTTCACCATTGTGTCCATTACAGCCATAAATGAATCCGGATTCCTTATTGCTACAGTCAGCCCGGGCAAAGCAATGAAAGTGTCTCTTCCCCAGGTATCAAACCAGGGAAATCCTGCTATTACTTCTGTCTTATTGATCCTGTGCACAATAAATTGCTGGGCTGAGTTCACCAGGCAATTGTAATATCCTGTCCTGGGAAGCCTTTTGGCTAATTCAGCGATAAATTTCTTTTTATAGGTAGCAGTACTTGATTCTTTTGTTGCAGCTGAAAAAATAATTATATCCCCTTTTTTCATAGACAGCTCAAAGTAACCTGGCACATATAGATCTTCCTTATAATCATATCCCCGCTCCATTTCTTTCATATATTCAATATTATAATACCAGTCAGGAAAATGGACAAACTCAGGTTTTTTTGAAAATTGCATGTACAGACCAGGATACCCCTCATATAATCGTGACATGACCCCGTTCCGGACATTTCTGACCTTTGTATTGACATACAGGTTAGCTTTGCTGAGAGCATGATGATTTCGAAATGCCAGGAAAGGCCTGAAACGTATCTTAATTGGATCCTGTGCTTCCTGAAGAGTATATCTTAATAACATCTGCTGTTCTTTTTCAACAAGCAGGTTTTCCTTTTCCAGCACCACACTTCCAACTCCATAAGTGGTTTTCGCCACAATTTCAGCTTCAAAATCAATTACATATTTATGCCCTTTGGGATTATAATGATCTCCCTCATACTTATGTATTCCAAGATTGAACTCTTTGCCTTTCTCAATAATGGTTTCATCAAGGGAGGATAATAAAACATGTTTTTCACCATCCATCTGGTCGATTGGGCAAATAAGCAATCCATGATACTTCCTTGTATTGCAACCTATAATAGTAAGCGAAGCATAAGAGCCCGCCTTGTTTGAGCGAATGATCTCTTTACTAAGAGAATACTCAAGGTTAACAAGCTTATTTTTATCAAACTGAAGGTAACTCATACTATATCATTTAAAAAAAGCTTACAAATATCATTAAATCAAGGCAATATTCAAAACTATTTATATATATATTCGCAATTATTGTTGTTAAATGCAATTATAACTGATTATTGAAATTGAAATGAGATGACTACAAAAGCAGCAATTATTTTATCATCATTGTTTTTATTGTTTTCCTGTCAGTCAGGGAGAAATAATTTCAGGATCTCCGGTAACCTGTCCGGTGATAAAGGGAAGATGGTCTACCTGAAAGAAATGACTGTCAGCAATTTAATTCCAGCCGATTCAACAGAGCTGGACGAAAACGGAAGTTTTTCACTGGAAGGATATACCGATCTGGTCAGCTTCTACGCTTTTTATACATCACAGGATAATTTAATAACTCTCCTGATAGGACCAGGTGACAGGATTACTGTAACCGGAGAGGCTCAAAACCTTCCTGAAACATATATGGTAGAGGGGTCAGATGATTCCCGGAGCATTCGCGAACTTTCTCTTGAACTTAATAAAACTTTGCTGCGTATCCAGGATCTCAACCGTATATTTAATGACAGTTTAAACAGCCCGAATTTTAACAGTATTAAAGTCCGACTTGATACAGCCTATAATGAAATAGTTAATTCGCACCGCGAATTCACATTCCGTTTCATTCGTGAAAATATTAATTCCCTGGCGAGTCTCATGGCGCTTTACCAGCAAATCGGATCGCATCATTACGTTCTTGACCCGGTCAGGGATTATACCTGGTACAAAATGGTGGATTCATCATTGACAATCCATTATCCCGGTTCTGAGTCAGTCAGGGAACTGCATGGCCAGGTGGTGGAACTAACTGCACAAAAACGTGCAGAAGAAATGGCAAAAAAACGTTTTGAAAAAGGCTCTGAAGTCCCCGAAATTGCACTTCCCTCCCCGGATGGTGATACAATACTGCTTTCCTCTCTGAAGGGCAATTGGGTTCTGTTGGATTTCTGGGCATCATGGTGCGGCCCGTGCAGATCTGAAAATCCCAATCTGGTTGCTGCCTATCAGAAATATAATTCCAAAGGCTTTGAGATCTACCAGGTATCTCTGGACCGCTCACGTGAGTCATGGATAAAAGCCATAGAGGATGACCATCTTACGTGGACACATGTGAGTGACCTTCAATTCTGGAATTCAGTTGTGGTTCCGGTCTATAATATACAGGGAATTCCAATGAACTTTCTGCTTGATCCAGAAGGACGGATTGTTGACCAGAATCTCAGGGGAGATTTGCTGTCTGCAAAACTGAAAGAAATCTTTAAAGAATGAGCATATGAAAAGATATCGCTGGCTTGTATTGTTTCTTCTCCTGGGATCCTGCTCAGATCCCTCAAAATTCCGGATTGAGGGTATTGTTGAAAACGCTAAACAAGCCAATATATACTTAGATGAGCAGGGAGTTGAGGCAATACTCCCTGTTGACAGTGTAAAAATTAATAAGAATGGATCATTTAAGTTTAAAGGTGAAAATGACTATCCTAAATTCTATAATCTTCATCTTAATGATAATAAAATCCTTCCCCTCCTGGTAGCTCCCGGAGAAAAAATATTTATAAAAACCGATATTGAAAAATTCGCAAAGGATTATACCGTGGAAGGTTCGGAAGGATCGATGCAAATCAGGTTATTAAATGATCGTCTGGCTGACACAAAAAAGAAGCTTGATTCAATCAGGATCATTTATATGGATCCCTCCGCTACACGGGAAAAACAAAATAACCTCAGTGCAGAATATGACAGTATTGTGGAAAGCCAAAGGAAATTCACACTGGAATTTGTCCTTAACCATCTGACATCTATAGCATCTATCTATGCCTTATATCAGAAACTGGATGATAAAACTTTCGTTTTATATAAGAATAAGGATATCCAGATTCTGAAAATCACCGGAGCGGCACTTGATACTACTTATCCTGAATCGCCTCATGTCAGGGCACTTATAGCTAATGCTTCATCGCTTGAAGAACAGGTATATACGTCAGGACTGCGTAATCTGATACAGTATGCTGATTCGGAATTCCCGGAAATAGCATTGCCCAATCCTGAAGGGGATACAATCCGCTTATCATCTCTTAAAGGAAAGGTTGTGTTGCTCAGCTTCTGGGCATCATGGGACAGAAACAGTACATATTTTAATACGTATCTGATTGAATTATATAAACAGTATAACTCCCGCGGATTTGAAATATACCAGGTATCTCTTGATTACAGAAAAGAACCATGGATCAAGGCAATTGAATATGAGGAATTGCCATGGATTAATGTCAGTGATCTGAAATACCCTGAATCTGTAACAGCAGGGAATTATAATGTTCAATCACTTCCTGCAAATTACCTTATAAACAAATCAGGTGTAATAGTGGGTAAAAACCTGTCCATCAGCGAGCTTAACTCCCGGATCCCTGACATGATCTCAGAATAATTAATAGACCCTATTGAAAACCCCGATTAAAATATATTTTGCCTCCGATGCTCACCTTGGCATGCATCCTGCTGAAAAAAGCATTGAGCGGGAAAGGATCTTAGTGCAATGGCTGGATGAAATCCGGAAGGATGCTTCTGAGATTTATCTTCTGGGTGATATGTTAGACTACTGGTTTGAATACAGGAAGGTTGTTCCGAGAGGTTTTACACGTTTCCTTGGTAAGATTGCGGAAATTACCGATAGCGGGATACCTGTTCATTATTTTACAGGTAATCATGATGTCTGGGTGTTTGATTATCTGCCTAAAGAAATTGGGGTCCAGGTGCATCGGGAACCGGTAATAACAGAAATCAATGGCAGGAAATTTTACATTGCCCACGGAGACGGGCTCGGTCTGACAGAGAAAGGTTATACATTCCTGAAGAAAATATTTACAAGTAAGGTCCTTCAATGGTTATATGCACGGCTTCACCCGAATTGTGCAACCTCATTTGCTCATTACTGGTCCAGAAAAAGCCGCTTTGCAAAAGGTATTTCTGTTGAATTCAAAGGTGAAGATAAAGAAGAACTATTAATATTTGCCAGGGATCTGCTTCAGAAGGAGCATTTTGATTTTTTGATTTTCGGTCACAGGCATATACCTCTTGAATATTATATCGCCAGTAGCAAAAGTAAGGTATTCCTGCTTGGAGACTGGATTAAAAACAATACGTTTGCTGTTTTCGACGGGGAAAACGTATATCTGAAGAGATATCAGGGGGAATAAGAAATGTCTTAAATGTCTTAAAGAAGGGTTATCGCAACATTTAAGCCTGCCATAACAATAGAAACCATTGACATCAACTTGATAAGGATATTCAAGCTTGGACCTGATGTATCTTTGAATGGGTCTCCTATTGTATCACCAATTACGGCAGCCTTGTGATTTGGGGAACCTTTCCCCCCCAGATGTCCTCCCTCTATGTATTTTTTCGCATTATCCCAGGAACCTCCTGTATTTGCCATAAATATGGCCATTACGAATCCAGTACTGGTTCCTCCAACCAGGAGTCCTACTGATCCTGCAATTCCGAATAAAAATCCTACGACTATGGGAACAATTATGGCCATCATTGAAGGGATGATCATTTCAAGCTGGGCCCCGCGGGTTGAAATAGCTACACACTTGGCATAATCCGGTTCGGCTTTACCTTCCAGGATACCTTTAATCTCTCTGAACTGACGGCGAACCTCTTCAACCATTCTTGCTGCATTCCGTCCTACAGCGTTCATGGTAAGTCCGCAGAAAACAAAGACCATCATGGCTCCGATAAAAACGCCAACCAAAGTCAGTGGATTCATGAGGTGGATTTCAAATAATCGCATAAAATCAGCAAATCCAAATTTATCAAGTTCAGCAGCAGAAGTAACTACCGTGCTATCAGGAAAAACATATTGTGTCCAGCCTGTATCAGTCAGTAACCTTTTAATACCTACTTTAATCTCCTCAATATAGGAAGCTATAAGAGCGAGGGCAGTAAGTGCAGCTGATCCGATGGCAAATCCTTTTCCTGTAGCGGCAGTGGTATTACCAAGTGAGTCAAGAGCATCGGTTCGTTTTCTGACTTCAGGGCCAAGACCGCTCATTTCTGCATTCCCGCCTGCATTATCTGCAATAGGTCCATAGCAATCCGTAGCAAGCGTGATCCCAAGTGTTGAAAGCATACCTATTGCTGCAATCCCGATACCGTATAATCCCATACCCATATTTGATAGATCAAATCCTGCAGCAAATAAATATGCAAGTACAATTCCAATAACAACCGTAATAACCGGGATAGCGGTAGAGATCATCCCCATACCTATACCCGTAATAACGACAGTAGCAGGTCCTGTATTCGAACTTTCAGCAATCCGCCGAGTCGGGCGGTATTCCTCAGAAGTAAAATATTCAGTGACTTTACCAATTATAATCCCCACTACCAGTCCAGTGACAATTGCACCCCAGACACCCCAGAGGTTACTTATTTTAAGCACATAAAGAACCAACCAGGAGCATAGGACAATCAGAACAGAACTTATATTAACACCCCTTCCTAAAGAATTGAGAAGATTTTTCTGGGTGGCGTCTTCTTTTGTCCTAACCATAAAAATCCCGATAACCGACAGTAATATACCAACTCCGGCAATAAGCATAGGGGCCAGTACAAATTTCAACTGAACCTCAGGATTAATGTAAAATGCAGCTGCACCCAATGCTGCTGTTGAGAGAATAGCTCCGCAATATGATTCATACAGGTCAGCACCCATACCGGCTACATCACCTACGTTATCACCCACATTATCGGCAATGGTGGCCGGATTTCTGGGATCATCCTCAGGAATACCTGCTTCCACTTTACCTACAAGATCAGCCCCGACATCCGCAGCTTTTGTAAAGATCCCGCCGCCAACCCTTGCAAACAGAGCCTGGGTGGAAGCACCCATACCAAAAGTTAACATGGTTGTGGTAATAACCGAAAGCTTTTCCCCTGGTCCCAGGTCAATAAAATAATTTAACAGAATAAACCAGAGAGAAATATCCAATAACCCCAACCCTACTACGACCAGCCCCATAACCGCACCACTGCGGAATGCAATTCTTAATCCGGCATTGAGCGATTTTTGTGCCGCATTTGTAGTCCGGGCCGATGCATAAGTAGCCGTTTTCAATCCTAAGAATCCGGAAAGTGCTGAAAAGAATCCCCCGGTAAGAAAAGCAAAAGGCACCCATCGATTTTGCACGTGTAAGCCATAAGCAAGGATAGCAAAAAAGATCGTTAAACAAATGAAAATGATTCCGACTACTTTGTATTGCTGCTTAATGTATGCCATTGCTCCTGTTCTCACATGAGCTGCAATTCGCTTCATGGTTTCCGTTCCTTCACTTTCCTTTTTCATGTTATGATAAAAATACCAGGCAGAGAATAAAGCAATAGCAGAAGCTGCAGGTACAAACCAAAATAAATTATTCTCGATCATATCTTAATGTTTTAATATTAAATTAGTTTGGTAAATATCAGAATTAAAGCTACTTAATTCAATGCGGCGCAAATATAATGAAAAAACTTCTGGATTATCAAAAAAAATATTAACCTAAAACCTATTGATTTTTATTAATATGTGATGTAAATTTATAGTGATGGCTGAACTTAAATTTTCAACCTATGGACAATCATTATTATGTAACAGCAATACCTGAATCACTTGTTGCTTCACATTTAACCCCAATGGATTTTGGGAACTATCTTGCTGTAGGTACAAGGAAACGTACCCGCGGCCAGGCTATTTTTTTTGAGGTTGATCCGGAAAAACTGAAAAACCTGCCCTGGGATTATATTAAAAGAAGGCTCGTGCCTTATGAGGATGGAGAGCCAAAAAGATCTGTTTACCTTTCCATTTACCGGGTACTGGAAAATACACCACTTGATGCGATTAAAAATTTATACCTGGTAACCGATGATGGAAAAGTTCTTGAGATCGAGACAGGCAATTACAAAGAGAAACAAAATGATGAAATACATCTTTATCAACAGTTTAACCCGATAACCACAAGGGTAGCCAGTAAACTTACTCCTCCTGAGTTTGTCCGGTTCCTGTCAGATCCTTCCAAACCCGTTTTTGCACCAAGAGTCTTTTTTGTCGAGATGCAGCTTGGAAAACTGGCAAAAGATCCCCAGGCCCCGCTTCACAATCTGCCATATCCTAATCCAGACCACCTTCGCGATTGCCTTCAACGGCTCAATAATTCACCGGAAAGACTTACTAAAACGGTATTACGCTCTTTTAATGGAGAATTATCGTACAGATGTGTCAAAGATGGCTTTTTCATAGGCGACCAGACCAGTTATAAATATTACCCCTTACCATCCATCGAAGATCTGGAAGATAAATATTATTCGTGGTGGAGGTCAGCGTTGGTTCAGTGTTTCTAGGGAGTATCTCAGGGGCTGTATTATAAATATTTTTATGAAATGCCCCTTAAGATTGAAAGAATAAATTGCCTGTTTAAGGAATGGATTAAGGTTTAGTATCTTTGCATTATAAATAAACCATTAATGAAAAACCTGGTACTTCAAACGTGTGCAGTTTTGATATTATGTTTATTCTCATATTCCGTTTATGCACAATGCGAACCTGATACGGTTAACTGTAAAGATGTTCTGATGCCGGGAGAGATCTGTCCGTTGATTTTGCCTGATGGAATTGTAAACGAAGCTTATGAGGAAGTATTTACAGTTATACCACCTGATACGGCCATATTCCTTGGCCTAT
>JBGPAO010000013.1:0-22013 GCA_041480755.1 Bacteroidia bacterium | reverse complement strand
ATCAGCTTCGTTTACCTGTGGTGAGATCGTGAGCGATGATAAAGAGAAAAAGACTGATATGGCCGATGGAACACTTGTCTGCTTTGTACCGGACAAAGACATGTTCGGAAAGTATCATTTTATTTCTGAATATCTTGAATCCCTTGTAAAGAACTATGTTTTTCTGAATTCCGGGTTGACAATAGAACTTAACGGTCAAAAATTCCATTCGCGCAACGGTCTGCTGGATCTTCTTTCTGAAAATATGGATTCTCCAGGTCTTTATCCTATAATACATCTCAAAAATCATGATTTTGAGATGGCCATGATCCACGGCAATCAATATACAGAAGAATATTTCAGTTTTGTAAATGGACAAAACACCGTGCAGGGCGGCACTCATCTTATTGTTTTTAAGGAAGCCGTTGTAAAAACAATCCGGGAATTTTATAAAAAAGAATTTGATCCTTCAGATATCAAGCAATCAATAATAGCGGCATTCAGCATTAAAATCGAAGAGCCGGTTTTTGAATCACAGACAAAAACCAAACTTGGATCAAAGGATATGGGGCCGGGGGGAGTATCTATAAGAAATTTCATTATTGATTTCGTAAAAAAGCATCTTGACGATTATCTGCATACACATCCTGAAACGGCAGATATCCTGTATAAAAAAATCACGGATTCAGAAAAGGAAAGGAAAGCCATTTCCAGTATACAGAAATTAGCAAAAGACAGGGCAAAGAAAGCCAACCTGCATAACAGGAAATTGCGGGATTGCAAGGTACATTATAATTCTGATCAGGAGCGCAGGCTTGAGTCAACGATTTTTATTACAGAAGGTGATTCTGCAAGCGGTTCCATAACAACTTCCAGGGATGTAGAAACACAGGCCGTTTTCAGCCTGAAAGGAAAGCCATTGAATACTTACGGTCTTACAAAAAAGATCGTATATGAAAATGAAGAATTCAACCTGCTTCAATCAGCTCTGAATATTGAAGAAGACCTGGATAATCTAAGGTATAAGAATGTGGTGATTGCTACAGATGCGGATGTTGACGGTATGCATATAAGACTGCTTCTGATAACTTTCTTTCTTCAATTCTTTCCGGGGCTGATCCGGAATGGCCACCTGTATATTCTTCAGACTCCCCTGTTCAGGGTAAGAAATAAGGAAAAAACTATTTATTGTTATGATGAGGCAGAGAAACAGCGTGCAGTGAGAAAATTGGGCGACAAAGCTGAAATTACCAGGTTCAAAGGACTGGGCGAAATTTCACCAGAGGAATTCAAACATTTTATTGGCAGGGACATAAGGCTTGAACCAGTTACCCTGAGCCGTGAAGACGGAATATCAGGACTGCTTGAATTCTATATGGGGAAAAATACACCTGAGCGTCAGGATTTTATAATTGAAAATTTAAAGTTCGAAGAGGACCTGGTGACTGCTGATCAAATATAGTTGTTTATGTCTGGGGAGAATTCCAATAAAGGTCACAAAAAACCTGAAAATCATGAACCTTTAGATACCGGCAACGGGGATCAGATCCCTGTACCTGAAGGTCAGAATGGTGATATACCTCCTGATGAATTACATAAGGTAGTTCATCTTTCAGGTATGTATCAGGACTGGTTTCTGGATTATGCATCATATGTTATTCTTGAGAGAGCTGTCCCTCATATAAACGATGGTCTGAAACCCGTTCAGAGACGTATCCTGCATTCAATGAAAAGGCTGGATGACGGGCGTTTCAATAAAGTGGCAAATATCATAGGGCATACCATGCAGTTCCATCCGCATGGTGATGCATCAATCGGGGAGGCTCTTGTCCAGCTTGGACAGAAAGGTCTCGTTATAGATACCCAGGGTAACTGGGGAAATATTTTCACAGGTGACAACGCTGCTGCCCCGAGATATATTGAGGCAAGATTATCGAAATTTGCTCTTGAGGTCGTCTTTAATACAAAGACTACAAAATGGAAATTGTCTTATGACGGCAGGAATAAGGAACCTGTAACATTACCGGTGAAATTTCCGCTTCTTCTTGCCCAGGGGGTGGAAGGGATAGCTGTAGGACTTGCTTCCAGGATACTTCCTCATAATTTCAACGAACTTATAGATGCAGCTATCAATTATCTTAAGAAAACAGAATTTGTACTGTATCCTGATTTCCTGACTGGCGGATTTATAGATGTTTCGAGATATAATGATGGAATGCGCGGAGGGATGATCAAAGTAAGGGCTAAAATCGAAAAGCTAGATAAGAAAAATCTTGTCATTACAGAAATCCCTCAAGGCAAAACTACCATTTCACTTATTGAGTCAATAATTAAAGCGAATGATAAAGGGAAAATCAGGATAAAAAAGATTGATGATAACACAGCAGAAAAGGTTGAGATAATCATACAGCTTGCATCTGGAGTATCCCCGGATAAAACCATTGATGCTCTCTATGCTTTTACCGATTGTGAGATCCCCATTTCACCAAACTGTTGCGTTATTGAGGATAAAAAACCCCGGTTCCTGGGTGTATCTGAAGTCCTTAGAAAGAACATTGATGATACTGTAAATCTTCTGAGGAAGGAACTGGAAATCAGATTGAAAGAGCTTGAGGAAGACTGGCACTTCTCCTCCCTGGAAAAACTCTTTATTGAAAAAAGAATTTACAGAGATATTGAGGAATGTGAAACATTTGAAAGTATAATTGAAGCCATTGACAACGGCTTTAAACCTTACAAAAAACTGCTTCGGCGGAAAGTAACAAGAGAAGACATTCTCAATCTCATCGAAATAAAGATCAAGCGGATATCAAAATACGATTCCTTTAAAGCTGACGAGCACATAAAGAATATTGAAAGTGAGATTGATGAAGTAAAGAACCATCTGGCCAATATGGTTCAGTTTGCGATTAATTACTTCAGGCAGATAAAGAAGAAATATGGGGAAGGAAAGGAACGCAGGACTGAGATACGGAATTTTGATACCATTGTTGCTACTAAAGTGGTGGCTACTAATCAGAAGCTTTATGTCAACAGGAAAGAAGGTTTCTTTGGTACCGGACTGAAAAAAGATGAGTTTGTATGCGATTGTTCTGATATTGACGATATTATTACCATCCGTAAGGATGGCGGTTATATGATAACCCGGGTGGAAGATAAGGTTTTTGCAGGAAAAGATATCGTTCATATAGCTGTGTTCAAGAAAAATGATAGCAGGACTATATATAATATTGTTTACCTGGATGGAAAGACCGGGCATGCAATGATGAAAAGGTGCTCTATCACCGGCATTACCCGTGACAAAGAATATAATCTCACAAAAAATAATAAAAATTCCAGGATACTTTATTTAACTGTCAATCCGAATGGTGAAGCTGAGGTAGTGAAGATCTTTCTTAAGCCAAAAGCAAGGCTCAGGAACCAGACTTTTGAGATGGATTTCAGTGAAATGACAATCAAGGGCAGGGATGCACGAGGTAATATTCTTTCCAGGCACGGTGTTCAGAAAATTGTAATGAAAGAAAAAGGTGTATCAACGCTGGGTGGAAGAAAAATTTGGTTTGATGAGGATGTTATCAGGCTGAATGCTGACGGACGCGGCAGATTGCTGGGAGAATTCAGCGGACATGATAAGCTCCTGGTAATAACAAAATCAGGAGGATACAGGCTCAGCACTTTTGACCTTGAGAATCATTTTGAAGATGATCTTATGATCATAGAAAAATACAGGGAAAATAAAGTTTACTCGGCAATATATTTTGACGCGGAACAGAATTATTACTATATCAAAAGGTTTATTCTGGAGCCGGTTGAAAAACTTACAAGTTTTATCGGAGATCACCCTGAATCAAGGCTTATCAAGCTGACAGAAGTTGAATACCCGCGTTTCGAAATACAATTCGGTGGCAAAAATAAGACCAAGGATCCTGAAATCATCGAAGTAGCTGAATTTATTGGTATAAAAAGCTTAAGAGCCAAGGGTAAAAGGCTTACTAAATACCAGGTTGAGATTATACAGGAACTGGAGCCGCTTATACAACCTGTGAAAGATACTGAAATTGATCCCGGCGAAGAAGAACAGGAAGATGATTCAACTGAACAGGAAGAAGCTCCGGATGAAAGGAAAGAAATCGCCAACGGCCAAATGAAGCTGGAGTTTTAAGATATACCACTGCCATATTTAATGAGAATATAATGAGAATATTTTTGATTGGGTTTATGGGTTCTGGTAAGTCTACGGTGGGCAAAAGAATTGCGTTACGCCTGAATTATTCGTTTATAGATATGGACCGGGTAATTGAAAATGAAGCTGGGATGCCAATAAACAGGATATTTGATGAGAAAGGAGAGGATGAATTCAGAAGGATGGAACATGAGCTGGTCCTGAAAATTTCAAAAATGAAAAAGGTAGTTGTTTCGACCGGGGGAGGAGTACCATGCTTTTTTGACAATATGGAAATTATTAATAAAAACGGAATATCAATTTATTTAAAAATGACACCTGAAGACCTTTTAAGACGACTCAAAGGTTCGAAGTATGAACGTCCGCTTATACGCGACCTTTCAACCGCTGAACTGGCAGATTATATCACAGAAAAACTGAGGGAAAGAGAGCCTTATTACCTGAGGTCAAAACATGTCGTTGATGGAACAGAACTGAATATTCCCGGGATTATAGACCTTGTAGCACAAGAAGATATATAGATTTTCCTGCCGGGGGACTATCCCATTTTATCTAAACGTCATTCTTCCCTTTTGCAAGAAATTGTCTGCCAAAGTTTTCTCCGAATAATTCAAGTCCTTCCGTCTGGATTTTGTTGGGCCGGAATTTCGCAGCCAGTCCAGGCTGTATTATATTAAGCTTGAGATTTTTCAGATGATTTTCGATAAGAGGAACAGCTTCACCGCTCCAGCCGTATGACCCGAAAGCTGCTGCATATTTGCCCCTGTCACGGATCGGATTTATCACGGAAAATAACCGATATACAGGCGACAGTGTATTCTGGTTAAACGTAGGAGACCCGACCAGGATACCACCTGATAAAGTGATCTTGCTTTCAAGCTCTCCCAGGTTAATATGTTCAATATCGGTTATCTCAACCTTTATGTCACCAGCCTTGAGGATGCCGCGGCCAATAGCTTCAGCCATCAGTTTTGTATAACCATAGGCTGATATATAGGTGATAAGAACCTGTCCTGAACTGCCGGAAGTCATATCGATATATTCTTTGGCAAGTTTTTCTGTCAGCTTAACTTTTTCTCTCCATGTGGACCTGAGCACAGGACCGTGTCCCGGGCAGATCATGCTGATTTCCATTGAATTGATCTTCTCGATAGCTTTAAGCATGAATTTGCTGTAGGGCTTAAGAATGACATTGAAATAGTAAACAAAAGAATCAGCATAACCGGCAATTTTGTCATCAAAGATTTTATCATCACAATAATGAGCGCCAAATGAATCGCAGGTGAAAAGTATCTTTTCTTCTTCAAGGTATGTATAAATAGTGTCTGGCCAATGAAGGTTGGGGGCACCTGTGAAACGGAGGGTTTTATTTCCAAGACTTAGTGTATCGCCATCCTTGACCTTAATACTTTTGAAAGGTCTTTCAATCATCTCCTGCAGATAGTTAAGTGCCTGTCCGCTTCCAACCACCGTGGCATCAGGATAAATTTCAAGCAGTCTTCCTATGCTGCCTGAATGATCAGGTTCAGTATGGTTTGTAATGATATATTCAATTTTTGCATGATCAGCCAGCTGTTTAAGTTTATTAAGGTACAGATCAGAGAAATTCAGTTTAACCGTATCGATCACTGTTTTTTTATCTGCATCAATAAAATATGAATTATAGGTTGTTCCGTAATGGGTCTCCATCACAATGTCAAAAGTAACAAGGTCCTCATCAAGGGCGCCTGCCCAGTAAACGGAGTCGCTGATTTTCAATGGACTGATATCTTTCATAACCTGAAAATTTTATAGGATAATTAAGCAAGTATCGTACAATTGCACGTAAAAAAGGCTGTCATGTTGGACAGCCTTTATATTAATCAATAAAAATGCCTGATATAAATAGATCTACTTTTTTTCTTCAGTTATTTTATGTTCGTTACATGTTGAAGGTTGGGTAGTTTGAGGGCATTCTTGTTTGCACTCTTTCTGATGAGGACATTCTTTAGGTTTTGGGGTTTCTTTATTTTGTTTATCCTCTTTAGTTTCTTTCTTTTTCTTTGGCTCATCGTCATGCTTTGCCATAACGATCCTGGCGGATTCGGATGATGCAAATGCCGGGGCGACGTTAACACCAATAAAAACAACCAGTGCGATCAGGATAATAATCTTTTTCATAAAATTCAGTTTAAGTTTTAGTTTTTCAAATATAAAGATAACGATTTCCAAAATATGTTAAAGAAGTGTTAAAAGATCAATAAATCTGTTAATGTACTAAATGACTTTTGCTATTGTTGTACGAAGTCCCCGTACTGAATCTCCCGGCTTAACCAGGATCTGGATATCAACAGGAAGAAACAGATCGACCCGGGAACCAAACCGGATGAAACCAAGCTCTTCTCCCAGCGAGACTTCTTTCTGTTCCGTCACATAAGATACAATCCTTCTCGCAACAGCACCGGCAATCTGTCTTATCATTATTTCTCCTGTAACAGGATTATCTATTACAACTGTATTTCTTTCATTAAGGACAGATGACTTGGGATATCTTGCAATGAAATACTTTCCGGGATGGTATTTATAATATATTACTTTCCCGGATACCGGGTACCAGTTAATATGAACGTTCCAGATTGACATGAATATAGATACCCGGATTTTCCTGTCATTAAAAAATTCATCTTCAAGTACAGGTTCCACAGCAATTACTGTTCCATCAGCAGGAGACAGAATTCTCTTCTGGTCCGTTGTGAAATTGGGATGTGGTTTTCTGAAGAATAAACAAATGAAAAGCACTATTATCATGGAAGCAACGGGGATGATTATTTTCAATACAACGGAAAGTGATGGGATAAAAATTAAAATGCATGCATTCAGTATGATAAGGATTATCAGAGTACCACCCAGTAGTTTTATGCCTTCCTTATGGATCATTTCCGTTTTTAATAATAGTTACAAATAAGCAGGTACAACGATACAAATGGTATAGATAACAGTATAGAATCTATTCTGTCGAGTATACCTCCATGTCCGGGCAGCAGCTTTCCGCTATCCTTCATTGAAGCGTTCCTTTTAAATCCGGATTCTATCAGGTCGCCCAGTGTCCCTGTTATCGCTGTAATGAGTGTTATAATCAGCCAGTCGGTCCTTGTAACTATATCAAAGATCCCGGCAAGAACCAGGGCAGTTCCGAGGGACAGTATTAATCCTCCAATAAATCCTTCCCAGGTTTTTCCGGGTGAAACCTTTTCCATCATTTTATGTTTTCCGATCAGGCTTCCAGTAATATATGCACCGGTATCAAAAAGCCAGAGAATAATAAGGTAGCCCAGAAGGAGATCAAAAGTATAGTCAGGGGAATTTTTCCCGGGATAGCAAAGATAGGCGAGCATGGACAAAGGCACAGGGATATACAATATACCAAGGAATGTAATACCAGTATCGGTTATGACGTGTCCTTCCCATCTGACAAGGCCCAGAAAGAAAATCAAAAATACAGGTAAGACCAGGATGATAAGGTGAAACAGCTGTATATATCCCGAGGCGTAAAGAAAATTTGCAATGAATAGTATTACCCCTGCAATAACGCCCGGATACTTCCATGGCTGTGTATGGTCTGAGGATGCCACATTATAAAACTCTGTGAGACCAATTAGGGTTATAATAGCAAAAACAGATGCAAAAGCGAATGGATGCAGAATGATACCGGCGGCGATAATCATGACATATATCAAACCGGTAATGGTTCTTTTGGTGAAGTTTTTCAACTTTCGAATTCTTTAACCAGCATCTTGGCTTTCAGGATATTATTTTGCCTTACATATACCTCGATGTTGCCAAATTTATAAGAAGAATCCTGTTTATTTATTATATATGAATCAATACCATGATTCCCAAGTAATTCTCTGAAAATCTCGGCCTGATAAATTTTATTTGTTGTATAAGCTACTATCCAATCTTTTTCCATTTAGAAATATTATCTGCGACTGTCATTCATTTTTGTTTTTCTTTTCAGCAGACTTAAGGTCATCTCCATCGAACAAAGGTTTTGATTCGGCCTTCGGAGATGCCCGTTTAACAGACACTTTTGATTTTCGTGAATTTTTCACAGTAACGCTCCCGGGGAGATTTTGATTTTTCTCCTGTCCCTCTGTAGCTTGGATTTCCTTGCTTTTAGGGAGATTTATATTTTTCTCCGGGTCCTCAATAGCTGGTGTTTCTTTAGTTTTTGGGAGGCTTTTATCTTCCTCCTTTACTTTTGCAATGGATTCAGGTTGTACCTTTCTTTTGCCGAATATTTTTTCAAGATCTTCGCTGAATATGACTTCTTTTTCAAGCAGTTGGTCTGCCAGTTTTTTAAGTCCCTCAAGGTTATCCTTGAGGATTTTTTTAGCCCGTTTATACTGCTCTTCTACTATTTTATTGACCTCTTTATCAATAAGCTCAGCTGTTTTTTCAGAGTATGGCCGGGTAAAAGAAAAATCAGATTGTCCATTTGAATCATAAAAGCTGATATTACCTACCTTATCGCTCATCCCGAAATAAGAAACCATTGCATAGGCCTGTTTTGTAACCCGTTCCAGGTCATTAAGTGCTCCGGTCGAAATTTTGGAAAAGTTAATTTCTTCAGAGGCCCGTCCGCCGAGAGCAGAACACATCTCATCAAGAAGCTGTTCTGTTGTTGTTATCTGGCGTTCTTCGGGCAGGTACCATGCAGCACCAAGAGCTCTGCCGCGTGGGATAATCGTAACCTTTACAAGCGGGTTGGCATGTTCAAGCAGCCAGCTGGCAGTTGCATGTCCGGCCTCATGGTATGCAATTGTACGTTTCTCCGTCTCAGAGATAATCTTGTTTTTCTTTTCAAGTCCGCCTATAATCCTGTCGATAGCATCAAGAAAATCCTGTCGCTCTACCTGTTTTTTATTATTTCTGGCAGCAATAAGGGCTGCTTCATTGCAGACATTGGCAATATCTGCGCCTGAAAAACCCGGAGTTTGCCTGGCCAGGAATTCGACATCGATAGTTTTGTCAAGTTTGATTGGTCTGAGATGGACGTCAAATATCTCCCGGCGTTCTCTCAGATCCGGCAATTCGACATGAATCTGTCGGTCAAACCGTCCTGCCCGGAGCAATGCCCTGTCGAGAATATCAGCACGATTGGTTGCTGCGAGGATAATTACACCGGTGTTTGTATCAAATCCGTCCATTTCAGTCAGCAGCTGGTTCAATGTGTTTTCCCTTTCATCATTTGCGCCAAAATTCGGATTTCTTCCACGGGCGCGGCCAACTGCATCAATTTCATCAATAAAAACAATACATGGTGCTTTTTCTTTGGCCTGTTTGAACAAATCACGAACTCTGGAAGCACCTACTCCGACAAACATTTCCACAAAGTCAGATCCTGATATTGAAAAGAAAGGCACATTGGCTTCTCCTGCCACAGCTTTAGCCAGCAGTGTTTTCCCTGTTCCCGGAGGCCCCACAAGAAGTGCTCCCTTTGGTATTTTGCCCCCCAGATCGGTATATTTTTTCGGATTTTTCAGGAAATCCACAATTTCCTTGACTTCCACTTTTGCTTCTTCAAGTCCGGCGACATCCTTAAAATCAATCTTTACATGTGAGTCTTTGTCAAATATTCTGGCCTTTGATTTACCGACATTGAAAATATTGCCTGCCGCTCCACCGCCAGAACCTGCACCCATCCTGCGAAATATGAATATCCAGATCACCACGAGTATTAAAATGGGAAACAGCCAGGTTAGCATTTCACCAAAGAAATTCCTTCGGGTTTCGTAAGTTAATGGCACCATCTCTTCTTCAGAGAAACCAGACATAGCTTTGTCAAGGTTAGCCTCAAAGGTTTCCACCGATCCGATAGTGATAAAATACTGTGGTTCGGCACGGGCAATAGGATTAATTCCTTTTGCCCCGGTGTCTTTATATTTGCCGGAAGCCAGACGGTCTTTCTTAATAAAAATCTCCGCTCTTTCCTTGTTAACTATCACGATCTTTTCCACATCATGAGTGGAAAGGATATCTTTTTCAAAATGCTGCCATGAAATTTCTTCAGGCCCCCCTCTCATGTTCAGCAAATAAGTCCCGATTATTGCCAGGGCAATTATCCCGTAGATCCAGTACACGTTGAATTTCGGTTTGGATTCAGGACTTTTGCCGGATCCGTCTTCAGGGGATTTTGTTTTTTTTGTATATTTTGTATCGCTCATTTCAGTTTAAATATTGATTCACTCTTCTTCCGGATAAATGGTGATTTTACCATCCGCCCAGAGCTCCTCAAGTTTATAATAATTTCTGGTTTTTTCCTGAAAGATATGAACCACCACTGTATTAAAATCCAGTAAAATCCATTGTGCATTTTGATATCCTTCAGTGTGAAATGTATTTTGCTTCAGATGTTTTTTAACTTTTCCCTCAATGTTTTGGGCAATTGCCCTGACCTGTGTATCAGATTCTCCATGCGAGAGAATAAAATATTCACATATAGAATTGTTCAGTTCTGTAAGATCAATATTGATAATATTCCTGCCTTTCTTTTCACGGATACTTTCAATAATTATTTCCTCAAGCGTCAGAGGGTTTGCATCTTTCTTTTTCCTCATTCCCTAATTTTGCTACAAAATTAATCAAAATTCAGTTATATGCCGTTTTGCTTAAAGATCAAATGACATGCCATGGATTTGATAAAGTATATTAAGTAAAACGGAAAAATACGATATTTGTTTAAGATTATGATTTACTATATGATTCAGCAAAAAAGATATTTTACAGGAGAACGTTTGTATTTTGATACTCTTGGCTCAACAAATGACCGGATGATGGCAATGCTCATTGATGCGAATCCAGCGGAAGGCACAGTGATTTATACTGCATTTCAGACCGGGGGGAAAGGGCATATGGGAAATACCTGGCAGAGCGAAAGGGGTAAAAACCTCCTGTTCAGCATCTTACTGCTTCCCGATTTTCTTTTACCGTCAAATCAGTTTGAGCTTTCAAAAACAATAAGCCTTGCACTGGCGGATGTCATTGGAAAATACTCTGGCAATGTCTCAATAAAATGGCCAAATGATATACTCTCATGCGGTAAAAAGATCTCGGGCATTCTGATAGAAAATGTTGTTACATTCAACAGGATCACAAGGTGCATTGCAGGTATAGGACTGAATGTTAACCAGGAACAGTTCAGCAGTGAAATTCCTGATGCAACCTCCCTTCTGCTGGAAACCGGGTGCCAATTTGACATGACTGATTTACTGGATCAGATTGTTAAAAGGATTGAATACTGGTATAATGTCCTTTACACTGATGAACTGGAATATATACACAGGGAATACTTAAAAAAGCTTTACCGGATAAATGAATTAAGTGAATTTGGAAGCAAAGGGATAAAATTTCTGGCTAAAATCACAGGTATTGAAAAGACAGGAGAACTGGTTTTGGAAACGAAAGAGGGAGAAAAACTCAGGTTTGGATTTAAAGAGATTGAGTTTATCTGAAATTTGAAGCCGGACTCCGGATTCGAAGATTACAGATTTGAAGATTACAGATTCAAAGATTACAAATTCGAGGATTATAGGTTCAATAACGGGGATTGGAAAATCAGAATTTAATATTTTCTGCCTGATCGACCAGTGTATCAACGAATGATTTCAGTGTTCCTTTAAGCATTGCTGCCATTATTGGATTTACCTTAACATCGGCCGTAATTTTAATCTTTGTGTCTTTCTCAGCAGCCTCTTTAATCTGTATCCATACGGTAAATGGAACAGGTTTCTCACCATCACTGGCCATCTTGACCAGCTTATTGGGCTCTTTTTCAATTATTTTAAGGCCGATAGACCCGATCCCTTCAACATCGAATTTACAACTATCTCCGGTTGATTCCCAGTTTTTAACACGGCCTTCAGGTATCAGGTTCCTGAAATTTTTAAAGTCAGACAGGAATTTATAAATTTTCTCCTCCGATTCCTTAATTGTTCCAATACGGCTTTCTATTTTAGTCATTAACAGGTAGTTTTATTTCATTGCTTCCACAGATGGGGAGCCTCTCTCCATTTTTTCAATGTATCGATATGTTCAGGTTTAATATAGCCTGATTTGACACCTGAATCAATAAGAGTATGATAGTCGGTAAGTGAAACCAATTTTACTCCTGCTTTCCTGAAATTATCTTCTGAAAGACTAAATCCATATGAAAAAATTGCCACCATACCAAGGACATCGACTCCTGCGCTCCGCAGTGCTTCGACAGCCCGCAGACTGCTTCCGCCGGTTGAAACAAGATCTTCCACAACAACTGAAGATTTCCCGGGAGTTATTTCACCTTCAATTAATTTTCCTGTGCCATGATCTTTTGCGGATGACCTTACATATATGAAAGGAAGTCCAAGCCTGTCCGCCACCAGTGCACCCTGGGCAATGGCGCCTGTTGCAACTCCGGCAATAATATCCGGAATACCATAGGATTCACGGATTAGTTCGCAAAGATTATCACGGATAAAATCCCTGATTTCAGGGTAAGACAATGTCTTACGATTATCACAATAAATGGGTGATTTCCATCCGGAAAACCAGGTAAAGGGATTTGCAGGGTCAAGGATTATTGCTTTACTTTGCAGCAGATAACCCGCTAACTTTCTGGAAGTTTCCATAAAGCAAATGTATAAAGTTTTTTTTAACAGCCGAACTATAATTCTACGTGATAAACAACCGGATACTGAAAAGACCAATCAGGAAAATGTCTGTACATTCAAGGACATCAGAGATCTGAAACCCCTGGTGATAAAATGGCTTGAGTCAGATAATGAGAGAGATCTTAATATATGGCATCCGGATTCAGCCATGCTCATGGATACTTTCAGTTCCTGTTTTTGTGTAATTCACGCGTCAGGAGGCCTTGTAAAAAACAGTAAAGAAGAGGATCTTGTCATTTTAAGGAGAGGGGTATGGGATCTTCCAAAGGGGAAGGCAGAACCGGGAGAATCTCCGGAACAAACAGCATTAAGGGAAGTCGGGGAGGAATGCCACCTGAAAAGTCTTAAGATCCGGCGCTTCCTTCTGACAACTTATCACATCTATTTTATTGAAAATACACCTGTACTGAAAAAGACCAGGTGGTATGAAATGAAATATGAAGGAAAGGAAAGACCCAGGCCGCAAAAGAAAGAGGAGATTACAAAAACTATATGGCTCCCTTACAGCAACCTCAGTTTAATCTCAGGGAACACCTTTCAGAATGTCATTGAAGTGATTCTGGCAGGGCAACATTGAAAGAGTCCACAAGGAAAGTGTGAAGGTGTGAAAGTTTGTAGATTATGAAAAATGCAGATTTTTAAAATTTGAAACCGAAAACCGAGAACCAAAAACTGAGAACCGAGAACCGAGAACTGAGAACTTATATGTCCCCTCTTCCACGCATTGTCTTAAAAAGATATTGCTCAAAACCTTCCAGTGGAGAGGGTGCAGGGGATGCAATTAGCTTGCCGTCGGGTCCGATAAGATAATATGAGGGATAAGCTTTCACTTCATATTCGTTAATAATTTCAGGATGAGAAGAATAATGAAGGAATGTCCAGTTATAGTTATTGGTTTTCAACAGATCTTTCATTGACTGCCTGTTATCGTCAACAAGAATAGTAACTATGGCAAGATAACTGCTATGCCGGCTATTCAGATCATTCAGCAATTCAAATTCCCTGATGCAATAATAGCTATATGAATTACAGAACATCAGATAAATGTATTTATCCCTGAAATCATCAAGTCCGATAAGAGTGCTGTCTTTGTCATAGAGCTTGAAAGGAGGGGGGTCAGAACCGCTGAGAAGCTTTGTGATTTCCGCCTTAATATCCGAAATCACTGATTTGTGATAAGCGATTTTAGTTTTGGTGCTTAACGAATCCATCAGAATAAGAATAGCCGGTTTGGCAAAATTTTCATTATAAAAACCTTCATAAAGGTTCTTTATTAAAACTAATTCCAAAAGGGTATCATTGGATAATGCCTTTTCTTTTTGAAGCTGGGATATTAATTTATCGAGATTCATTTCACGATTTATTATCAGCGACAGGTTTGACTGCGGATTTTCAGTCATAAAAGTGTTGAAATAATCGGCAAATATTTCATTGAACAATTCCATATAGGCTGGATTATTATAAAGAACACTTTTCGAATTGAAATAATCAGCAATGATCTTAGCCGAACTTTGCCGGGCTCCGAAATGCTTTAATAATCCAAGCCTGTATTCCATGTATTTTTTAAAAAAAGGATTGGAGACATCAGAGAATGTTTCTGAGATGGACTGAAGGGCCTTGTTGATTTCCTCCTGATCAACGGTATTTAAATATGCATTAACAACATATTTGTAATAGAATGGATTAAATGAATCATTGAACGATCGTATAAGCAGATTTACTTCTTCCTTATCACCTGGGATCGTCCTGTTCTCAGTAATATCAGTAGGTTTTGCGATCAGGTGAATTGTAATTGTCTCGAAGTAAGGATTCATCTGTTCAGCTTCTGTTTTATCTCTTCTCTGTGGAAGCTGGATCTGGTAAACAAGTCCGGGTTCGGCGTAGAAAATACAATTATAGACTCCCAGTTTTGTAAAAATAAGCCTTGTCTGATCAAGGGTAGCTGTGCATTTGAATTCTCCGGAATCAGAAATTGTACAGGATGCTACCTCAGTTTCCCGGAATGAGATCATATTTGAATAGGTAAGGAAAACCAGTTTTTGTCCTGCATAAGAAACGGCTTTTCCCTGAAATACAGTTTCTGACGCTCTTGTTGAAATTGCTGCAGTTGGAATAATAAATGACAAAATCAGGAGAATTCTGGAAATCTTAATTGGGGTCATTTTATAAATACTTTTTTAGATCAGTTTTTTTAGGGAGAAATTTTGACGCATCTCCTTTAAAACGGATAATATCCCTGACAATTGTTGAATTAATAGGAGTATGCTCGGGAAGAGCAAGAATAAATATTGATTCCACTTCGGGATACATATTCTTGTTAAGCTGGGCAATCGCTCTTTCAAACTCAAAATCAGCTGCAGTTCTAAGTCCCCTGAGCAGATATTTTGCACCTATTTTCCTGCAGAAATCAACCGTTAGGCCAGTGTATTTAACAATACTCACTTTTGGTTCTTTATTAAAGACATCTCTGATCATGGCCATCCTTTTTTCAATAGAAAAGAATTGTCTCTTTTCCTGGTTGAATCCCACCGCGATAACCACTTTGTCGAAGAGTGGTAAAGCCCTTTGAACGACTGATTCATGGCCTACAGTAAAAGGATCAAAGGACCCTGCAAAGACAGCTATTTTTTCCATGGTAAAGGATTATGGAAAGTAAAGATATCAATAAAAATAACAAAAAGCATGGAGCATGGGGCATGGAGCTGAGAGCGAAGAGCAAAGAACAAAAAAAGAGCATAGAATCTGGTCTTACTCTATGCTCTTTGCTTCTATGCCCTAAGCTCCTTTTAATTTTAGGCATTTCTTTTTGCTCTATGCTCTTAGCTCTCCGCCCTTAGCTTTTTGCTATTCTTTAAGAACCTGCACCCCTCCAAAAACTACATCAACCTTAATATACAGATAGGCAGAATCCGGATTAAAACTTTTACTTGTATAGGTTGAATTTCCGAAGACTGCAGTATTGCCATCGGGCAATTCTGCTCCTGCAAAGACTGCATCGGCGTTTATTTTCACAGGCATAGAATCAGTAATTTTTATTTGTGAAGCGCCGAAGACTGTACTGACCTTATAGTTTTGAGTACCATTACTAAGATCGACATTCCTGAAATCAAATACACCTTTGGAAAAGATGACATTATATTCGGAATGCTCATACGGAGCTGAATAAACCTTTTCACTGAAGATTACGTCATTAGGATTAGTGTGAAAATTGAATACTCCGAAACTTCCCAGTAAAATCCTGATACCAATAAAAAAGAACAAAAAAGCAACAAGAATTTTAATTATCGGGAAGTCGACGTTAAAGACCACCTTGATAAGGAGGGAGATCCCAATTACTATCAGGATCGAACCCCAGAAAATTGCAGCACCCATTTTCATAATTTTTAAATTAAACTGATTAAAATTCTGATTCAAAAATATTAATACCTGGATCCACAGACAAAACAAATTCGGCGAAAGGCAGGAATTTGCCGGTAAAAGCTCTTTCTTCATCATTTTTCGGATTAATCCGATTTTTGATTGATGGTGAATAAATTCTCACCCAGAGAATTTGTAACTTATGTAACTTTATTTCGTAAGAAACTATATTAAAATCACTGAATATGAAAAAGTTTACCCTGTTTTTAATTTTGGCGCTTGGATCTCCTTTTGTCCATAGCCAGTTTAACGTAACCCTGTATAAAATACGTGATTTCAGGCAGTTCAACAGTGCTTATGACCAGATAACTGTAATGGAAATGGATCCGGCAGGTAACTTATGGTTTAACCTTTATAACACCTGGGGAGGTGCAGGAATGGGTAAATTTACAGGAAAGGATTGGTTCATATTTAACATGGGAACGGATCTTATTAAACGAGAATTAGGCCTTTATGTTAATGCCTTTGCCTTTGACCTTGGTGATAGTGTCTGGGTAGGCACAGATAACGGCCTGGCAAAATTTAATGGGGTCAGCCCGGAGGGGTGGGAAATTTATAATTCAAAAAACAGCCCGATCCCGGATAATAAAATTACGGCACTTGCCGTCGATAATAAATATATTAAATGGATTGGCTGCAGCAATGGTAACCTTGTATCCTTTGATGGGAATAAATGGATAATATTTGACAAGTATTCGGGGATTGGGAATACAATTAATGATTTGGAAGCGGATGTAGATGGAAATATATGGATGGCGAGAAACGGAATCCCGGGGCTGGTGAAATATGAACAGGGGAGTTTCATTGATTTCCCGGGTTTAACAGATGTAAAGCACATTGAACTTGGCTGGAATGGACAGATATTTGTTACAACCAAAGACAAGCTGATTATTATCCAGAACAATGAAATTATTGAAACAATTCAACCGGATCCCAGGCTGAATTGTGAGCTCTATGAGGTCGCTTTTCAGCAGGAAGGTCCCTTTGTTTCATCTAATAAAGGAATTTTGCAAAAGATTGGTTCTGAATTAAAACTTTATTCCAAGGATAACAGTTCATTACCAGACCTGGTCCCCCCTGAAAATTATAATCCCGTCCCTCTTGTATATGACGGGATAGCAGGTCTCTGGTTTTCATTTATCTATGAGGGTATTTCAGCAAGTTATGCCAGTATTGGGCATATGGATAAAACTGTAATCATGCTCCCCAAGCCAGTGTCAATCGACAAACCTTCATACAATTTTTGTTTTGGTGAAAGTATAACACTGGATGCTACTATGGACGCGGCCAATTATATCTGGGATGGCGTAAATACAAAAGATAGAACCTATACTGTATATGATACCAAAACAGTTGAACTTATGGTACTACCTGAAGAAATTTGCATGATGGATACACTTATAACTAATGTAGGCGATAAGTTGGCTGACTCATTAATTTGTATGCAATCAAGCCGTATGACATTATATACTTCAGTTGATGTTTTTGCCCAGCATGTATTTAAAGATGAAGTGCCGTGTGTAGCTACCGTAAGTGCGGATAGTAAGAAAAACCTGATTGTATGGGAAAGAACTCCCGAAGTGGGTACGGCATCATATAATATTTACAGGGAAACAGGAACGGATATATATACCTTTTTAGGGAACATTCCTGCCGGACAACTGAGCGTTTTTGAAGATACACTTTCAAATCCCAGGACGAGATCCTATAAGTATAAAATTTCAAGCGTGGACACATGCGGTAATGAATCCGGCCAGAGCTATTACCATAAGACGATGCACCTCCAGATATCCCAGGGTTATGATTCAACAGAAGTAAATCTGTCATGGGAGAACTATGAGGGAATCTTGTTCTTGAATTATATAATATACAAGGGAACCACCACTGACAACCTTTCTCCGGTTGATTCCATTCCCTGGGGATATACCACCTGGACTGACACCAATGTAATTGGGCGGTTTAATTACAGGGTTGGCGTGCAGCTTTCTGTCCCATGCAAACCTGCCGACTTACAAGGTAAAAAAGCTGATTCAGGACCTTATTCCCATTCGATGTCAAACATAGAGGATAACAGGTTCCAGACTTTTATTGGAGAGCAGGGTATAGCAAATGCCCGGTCATATCCTAATCCATTCAGCCATTGGACGCAGATCGATTTTGAAAATCCCCAAAACCATCCCTATCAACTCATGGTCACTGATATGAATGGTAAGACTGTGAGGATGGTTGATAACATCAGAGATAATAAAGTGATATTGCTCCGTGAAAACCTGCCCCAGGGATTATATTTGTTTGAATTAAAAGGGGATAAGGTGTACAGGGGGAAATTCGTGGTAAGATAGCATGGGTCATAGAGCTGAGGGCGTAGAGCTAAGAGCTGAGAGCATAGGGCAAAGAGCAAAGAACGTGGGACGGAATTAGTCGTAAGTCTTTGTGTCAGGATTTGGTTTTGAAAGAGTGAGATCGCTTTTTACTTTTTGTTTCAGGAGCGCGAAACTCAGGATTTCCATCAGGTTAGAAACATAGTGAAATTTCACCCCCTTAAGGTAGATCTCGTTTATTTCCTGTATGTCTTTGAAATTTTCCCTGGATAGCATAATATCAGTAATATTTGCCCTTTTTGCTGCCAGGATCTTTTCTTTTATTCCTCCGACAGGTAATACCTTTCCCGTAAGGGTAATCTCGCCGGTCATGGCTACTCCCTTCCGTACTTTTCTGCGGGTAAAGGCTGATGATATTGATGTAGCCATAGCCACACCGGCAGACGGACCGTCCTTGGGTATGGCCCCTTCAGGCACGTGGACATGAACATTCCATTGCTGGAACATCTCAGGATCAAGATCAAGAGTTTTCGAATGTGACTTAATATATTCCAGTGCAATAATTGCCGATTCCTTCATCACATCACCAAGATTCCCCGTCAGCGTAAGATTTCCCTTCCCCTGGCTAAGACTGGTTTCAATATTAAGAATCTCTCCGCCATGTGCTGTCCATGCGAGTCCTGTAACCACGCCCGGGATTTCATTCCCTTCATAAGTATCCTTGAGATATCTGGGTGCCCCGAGAATGTTCTGGACATGCTCAATTGTCAGATTTTTTTCCGGCGTTTCATCCATGGCAATTTTTTTCGCCATATTTCTCGAAATCTTAGCAATAGTCTTATCAAGTTGCCGGACCCCTGATTCCCTTGTATAATGCTCAATAATATATTCCAGCGTGCGGGCAGGAAATGCGACCTGCTCTTTGGTCAGTCCATGTGCTTCCAGCTGTTTTGGAATCAGATGACGTTTTGCAATTTCAATTTTCTCTTCTACTATATAACCTGAAATGTCGATTATTTCCATTCGATCAACAAGCGCGGGGTGAACCGTAGCTGTAGTGTTGCCGGTCGCGATGAACATCACCTTCGAGAGATCGTATTCGAGCTCGAGATAATTATCGTAAAAAGTGCTGTTCTGCTCGGGATCGAGCACCTCAAGTAATGCCGATGCAGGATCGCCATGAAAATCCCTTCCAACCTTGTCAATTTCATCCAGCACGAAGACAGGATTTGATGATTTCACTTTCCTGATGTTCTGAACTATTCTCCCGGGCATGGCACCAATGTATGTTTTTCTATGCCCGCGGATCTCAGCCTCATCATGAAGTCCGCCGAGTGACATCCGTATATAATTCCTTTTCAATGCAGTGGCAATGGATTTCCCAAGAGAAGTCTTACCAACTCCCGGGGGACCAATAAGACAAAGAATCGGCGATTTCATATCACCTTTCAGCTTCAGAACGGCAAGATGCTCCATTATCCTGTCTTTGACCTTTTCAAGTCCGAAATGGTCATTATCCAGTATCCGTTGTGCACGTTTGAGATTAAAATTATCCCTGGTATACTCACCCCATGGCAGTTCCAGCAGTGTTTGGAGGTAATTTGCCTGGACTGAATATTCAGCAGATGCCGGGTTTATCCGTTGTAATTTTTCGAGCTCTTTTTCAAAAGTTTCAGCAGGCTCCTTTCCCCACTTCTTCTTTTCAGCCTTAGCTTTGAATTCTTCCACTTCCTTATCCATGGGACTTCCGCCAAGCTCATCCTGGATGGTTTTCATCTGCTGGTGCAGCAGGAATTCTCTCTGCTGCTGGTCGAGATCAACCTTAACTTTTGTCTGTATATCATGCTTCAATTCAAGCATCTGGACCTCCCTGGTCAGATACTGAAGCAAATTGACACCCCTTTGTTTAAGATTGTTCTCTTCAAGAAGTTTTTGTTTGTCCCTGATCTCAAGATCACTGTTTGAACAGATAAAATTGATCAGAAATGAAGAACTTTCTATATTCTTAACCGCAAATGATGCCTCCGGTGGAATTGATGATGACAGCTTAATGATTCTAAGTGACAGATCTTTAAGAGAGCCTACAATGGCATCAAATTCCTGATCTCTTACAGGAGGTTTGATATCCGACAGTGGTTTGACCCTCGCTACCAGATATGGATTTTGCGAAACAATAGTATCTATTATGAATCTTTTTTTACCCTGGATGATAATAGAAGTGGAATCATCAGGCATCTGCAGTATCCGGATGATCTGAGCTACAGTCCCAACCTGGTAAAGGTCTTGCAGTGCAGGATCATCCATATTGGAGTCTTTCTGGGCTACAGTACCAATTATCCTGCTTTTCTTATATATTTCTTTGATCAGGCGAATCGATTTTTCCCTGCCGACTGTAATAGGTATCACCACACCCGGAAACAGAACCGTATTCCTGAGAGGTAAAATTGGCAGTAAATCCGGAATGTTGCTGCGTTCGAGAGCATGCTCATCCTCATCTGATATTAACGGAATAAAATCGGTATCATCGTTTCCTGAACCGGTTATAAGTATTTTACCTTCAATATCTTCTTTGTGCTTTCCCATAAGTGGCTTCCTTTATCGCATATTAAATCCCGACAACTTGTCAGTAAGTTAACGAAAAAAAGTGTATTTGTGATATGGCAATACTTGTGCCAAAGAAGTGAACAGTGAAGAGTGAACAGTGAAGAGTGAACCGGAAAACATCAGATTATCAGGGAGTGATGCCGATGATACGATATTTCCTGGTTATTTCGAAGACGGTTTTGAGGATATTACTGTCTTTTTCATCAAATTCTACGTTTTTGTGCTTCATTACTTCCTTTGCAACTTCCAGTGCCTGCTCAAGCTTGTAAACATAATATCCCTGTGGTCCGCCCCAGGAAAAAGAGGGGATGAAATTCCTGGGAAATCCGCTTCCGAATATATTGGCAGATACACCTACTACTGTTCCTGTATTAAACATAGTATTGATCCCGCATTTCGAATGATCTCCCATTATCAGACCACAGAATGTAAGTCCGGTATGGATGAATTTTTCATCAGGATAACTCCATAGCCTGACCTGGCCGTAAGTGTTTTTCAGGTTTGAGTTATTGCTGTCGGCACCTATATTACACCATTCCCCTATGACTGAATTACCAAGAAAGCCATCATGACCTTTGTTAGAATAACCAATGATGACAGAATTATTTATTTCTCCGCCAGCTTTGGATGCCGGACCTATGGTGGTGGGGCCATAGATCTTAGCCCCCATCTTTACTGTTGATTTCTCACAAAGTGCAAACGGGCCGCGGACTGTTGAACCTTCCATAATCTCTGAATCCCTGCCAAGCCAAATCGGCCCGGTCATGGCATTAAGTGTTGCCGATTCTGCCCTGACTCCTTCTTCTGCAAAAATGTTTT
>JBGPAO010000012.1:0-22322 GCA_041480755.1 Bacteroidia bacterium | reverse complement strand
AGATGCGCTGTATCAGCTCCTTTCCAGGCTTAGCCTCGATGACCTTTCATATGATCTCCGCCATAAAGCAAGTACAGAAACCTCACAGCAGAGGAAAAGCGAAGCTCTTAAAAGATTACAGGTAGTCGAGGCATTCCGTGCATCCAAAGGTATTAATAAGCCTGAATGGATGATTGTGAAAGTTGTACCTGTAATACCGCCTGAATTAAGGCCACTTGTGCCACTGGATGGAGGAAGATTCGCAACTTCAGATCTGAACGACCTTTACAGGAGGGTTATTATCAGGAATAACAGGTTAAAAAGACTGATTGAGATCAAAGCACCTGAAGTCATTCTGCGCAACGAAAAGAGAATGCTCCAGGAAGCCGTTGATTCACTCTTTGATAATTCAAGAAAGGCAAGCGCTGTAAAGACCGAAGCAAACCGTCCCTTAAAATCTCTCAACGATAGTCTTAAGGGCAAACAGGGTAGATTCCGTCAGAATTTGTTAGGAAAAAGAGTCGATTACAGTGCCCGGTCTGTGATTGTTGTAGGCCCTGAACTGAAACTGCATGAATGCGGATTACCGAAAGATATGGCGGCTGAATTGTATAAGCCATTTATAATCCGTAAACTTATTGAAAGGGGTATAGTTAAGACAGTCAAATCTGCTAAAAAGATTGTTGACAGGAAGGATCCTGTTGTGTGGGATATACTTGAAAATGTGCTGAAGGGTCATCCGGTAATGCTTAACCGTGCACCCACATTGCACCGACTGGGAATACAGGCATTTCAACCTAAACTTATTGAAGGGAAAGCAATCCAACTTCATCCGCTGGTATGTACAGCATTTAATGCTGACTTTGACGGTGACCAGATGGCAGTTCATCTTCCGCTTGGAAATGCTGCAATCCTGGAAGCCCAGATACTGATGCTGGCATCTCATAATATCCTTAATCCGGCAAATGGTGCGCCAATTTCAGTACCATCGCAGGATATGGTTCTTGGTTTGTATTACCTTACCAAAGCAAAGAAAGGTATTCCGGACCATCCGGTTAAAGGAGAAGGACGCAAATTCTATTCACCTGAGGAGGTTAAAATAGCGTTTAACGAAAAACAGCTTGATCTCCATGCGGTAATAAATGTCCGGATCCCTGTCGTTGATGATGATAAGAATGGAAGTAAACTTATTGAAACAAGTGTCGGGAGAGTTTTATTCAATGAGGTTGTCCCGCCTGAAGTGGGATTCCTCAACGATTTACTTACCAAGAAATCACTCAGGGAAATCATAGGTAACGTCCTTAAGAAAACAGGTACAGCTAAAACAGCAAAATTCCTTGATGATATTAAAGACATGGGTTACGAGATGGCATTCAGAGGTGGCCTTTCCTTCAATCTTGATGATGTTATTGTCCCGGAAGAAAAAGAAGAGTACGTAAATGAAGGCTACAGCCAGGTAGACGAGGTTATGAATAACTATAACATGGGTTTTATCACTAATAATGAACGATATAACCAGATAATTGACATCTGGACCCATACAAATGCCAAACTTACACAGACTTTGTTACGCCGGCTGAGTTCAGATAAACAGGGATTCAATCCTGTTTATATGATGCTTGATTCCGGAGCAAGAGGATCAAAGGAACAGATCCGTCAGCTTTCCGGGATGAGAGGACTTATGGCGAAACCCCAGAAATCAGGTTCAACTGGAAACGAAATCATTGAAAATCCCATTCTGTCGAATTTCAAGGAAGGATTGTCGGTCCTTGAATATTTTATTTCCACGCATGGTGCCCGTAAGGGTCTTGCTGATACAGCACTGAAAACAGCAGATGCCGGTTATCTGACAAGACGACTGGTGGATGTTTCACAGGATGTTATAGTATCTGAACAGGACTGCGGTACACTCAGGGGAATAGTTGCCATAGCTATAAAGAATAATGAAGAGGTGGTAGAATCGTTATATGAAAGGATCCTGGGACGTACAACGGTTCACGATGTTTATCATCCTTTGAACGGAAAACTAATTGTTGCTGCAGGTGAAGAGATCACTGAGGAAATAGCGAAGGAGATCGATGAATCACCACTCGAACAGGTCGAAATTCGTTCAGTGCTTACCTGTGAGACAACCAAAGGTGTTTGTGCAAAATGCTATGGAAGGAACCTGGCAACAGGAAAGATGGTTCAGATTGGGGAGGCAGTTGGCGTAATTGCAGCTCAGTCCATCGGAGAACCAGGTACTCAGCTGACCCTCAGGACATTCCACGTTGGTGGTATAGCCTCGAATATTACAACCGAATCAAAAGTTATATCAAGGTATGATGGAATTGTGGAGATTGATGAACTGAAATCTGTTGATAAAAAGGAAGAAGGAGGCAAGAAAATTGAGATAGTCATAGGCAGGCTGGCTGAACTTCGTATTATTGATAAGAACACAAGACTTGCCCTTACAACCCATGGAATACCTTATGGATCAAGATTATTTATCAAGAATGGGAAAGAAGTCTCTAAAGGTGACATGATCTGCGAATGGGACCCATATAATGCTGTTATAATTTCAGAAAGCACAGGATCAATATCATTTGAAAGCGTTGTTGAGGGTATTACATTCCGCGAAGAATCAGACGAACAGACAGGGTTCAGGGAAAAAGTGATCATTGAGACCAGGGATAAAACAAAGAACCCGATGATCAGGATTATGTCGAAGAAGAATGAGGTGCTAAAAGCCTATAACCTTCCTGTCGGATCACATATTATGGTAAATGAAAAAGAACAGGTTCAGACAGGTGAAATCCTTGTCAAGATACCTAGAGCAGTTGGCAAATCAGGGGATATTACAGGAGGCTTGCCAAGAGTAACCGAACTTTTCGAAGCAAGGAATCCGTCTAATCCTGCAGTTGTTTCTGAAATTGATGGAGAAGTGACATTTGGCAAGATAAAAAGGGGAAACAGGGAAATAAGTATTATCTCAAAAGAAGGTGAAACCAAAAAATACCTGGTCCCGTTATCAAAACAAATCCTTGTACAGGAAAACGATTATGTTAAAGCCGGAACTCCTCTGTCAGACGGAGCTATTACACCCTCTGATATCCTTGCAATCAAAGGTCCGACTAAAGTACAGGAATATATTGTGAATGAAGTACAGGAAGTCTACAGGATGCAGGGAGTGAAAATCAATGACAAGCATTTTGAAATCATAGTCCGTCAGATGATGCGTAAGGTAGAAATTGAGGATCCGGGAGATACAAAATTCCTTGAAAGACAAGTGGTTGACAAATGGGAGTTTATGGATGAGAATGACTGGATTTATAATAAGAAAGTTGTTATGAATCCGGGTGATTCCCAGTTACTAAAACCCGGACAGATCATTACCGCGAGAAAACTGAGGGATGATAACTCTGTGCTTAAGAGGAAAGATATGAAACAGATTGAGGCCCGCGATGCGGTCCCCGCAACATCCCGTCAGGTTCTTCAAGGTATTACCAAGGCAGCTTTGCATACACAGAGCTTTTTCTCAGCTGCAAGCTTCCAGGAAACCACAAAAGTTCTGAATGAGGCTGCAATATATGGAAAAGTCGATTTTCTGGAAGGCCTGAAGGAGAATGTAATTGTAGGACACCTGATACCTGCCGGTACGGGAGTGAGGAATTATGACCGGCTTGTAGTAGGTTCCCGTGAAGAATATGATGCTCTTATCGAAACCAAATCCAAAAAGGGTGAGGAAGTAACCGAAGAAAAAGAATAATACCTATACAGCATGGAAGAAGAAAAGAAAGTTAACAAAACCCAGATCAATATTGAACTTAAGGAGGATATTGCACAGGGTATCTATTCAAATCTGGCTGTGATCACACATTCAAGCTCAGAGTTTGTGATTGATTTTATAAGGGTTATGCCCGGAGTTCCCAAGGCCGAAGTCAAATCAAGAATTATCCTTACACCGGAACATATTAAACGGCTTTATCTGGCACTTAAGGATAATATTGCCAAATACGAAGCAGTTCACGGTGAGATCAAAAAGGTAGAAGGTTCAGGCACACCTCTTATTCCATTAAATTTTGGAGGTCCCACAGCACAGGCCTAAAAATATATCATTGACACTCTCATATTAAAGCCCCATCGCATAAACGGGGCTTTTTTTGTAGTTGAGAAATTGGCAAAAATCATCAAGTTTCAGAGATTATTCTATATTTGTCAGATACATTATAATTCAAGGCTTTATGAAAATTATTGTATGCATTAGCAATGTTCCGGACACCACTACCAAAATCAGATTTGCTCCGGATAACGGTAGTTTTGATGCCACAGGTGTACAATGGATCATAAACCCGTGGGATGAGCTTGCTCTTACCCGGGCTCTTCAGATGAAAGAAGATCCGGCGATGGCTGTTGAAAGTATAACAGTTATTAATGTTGGCACTGCCGGAACTGAGCCCACCATAAGAAAAGCCCTGGCCATTGGAGCTGATAATGCTATTCGTATTAATGCTGAACCTGTGGATGCGTATTATACGGCCGGCCAGATAGCCCGGGCAATTCAGCAGAGAAATTTTGATATTATAATGTGTGGTATTGAATCAAGTGACCATAACGGTTCATCTGTGGGTGGTATGATAGCTGAATTCATGGATGTTCCATCAGTATCTGCAGTTTCTTCATTGAAGATTGAAAATAACCTGATTCATATTGTCAGGGATATAGATGGTGGCCGGGAGGAAGTGACTATTCCGGTACCATTTGTCGCAATCGTTCAGAAAGGGATTGCGAAAGAACCCCGTATCCCGGCGATGAGAGGAATCATGATGGCCCGGCAAAAGCCTCTTGAAGTAGTTCAGCCAGCTGAAATACCAGTTATGACCCAGATAGCAGGTTTTGAATCAATTCCTGCCAAAGCACCCTGCAAAATGATTGATCCGGGGAATCCAAAACAACTGGTACAATTACTTCAGAATGAGGCCAGGGTAATATGACGCACGATTTATTTTTTTACCTGATGGAGTATAACTGTTATTAAGTAAAAATAAAATTTTCAATAAATGTCAATCCTTGTATTTACAGAAAACTGGGACGGGAAGTTTAAGAAGCTGTCTTTTGAGCTCGTTTCCTATGCAGCAGATCTGGCCGGTATGCTTGGTGCAGGTGTAACTGCAGTATCACTGGGAAGGGTAGAAGAGGATGAACTAAAAAAGCTGGCTGTCTTTGGCGCTTCAAAGATTATTAATGTAAAGGATGAGGCCCTGTCCTGTCTTGATAATCAGGTATATACAAAAGTTTTAGCCGACATAGCGGAAAAGGAAAAGGCTTCCGTAGTGGTTATTTCAAATAACAATACAGGTAAAGCCATTGCACCCCGCCTATCGGTGCGCCTGAAGGCCGGACTGGTCTCAGGAATTATCGGACTTCCGGTCTCAATTAGTCCATTTGTTATAAGAAAAAGAGTTTTCAGCGGGAAAGCGATTGCCCGTATGGAAATCAAATCACCGGTCAAAATATTAACACTGTCACAGAATTCTTACGAGCTGAAAAAGGCAGAAAGAGAATCTGTTATTGAAACTGTGGAAGCGCAACTGGTACCCGAATCGGTAAAGACAACAGTCGGCAAAGTGGAGAAACAAGCCGACAAGATTATTCTTACTGATGCTGAAATTGTCGTCTCAGGCGGAAGGGGTATGAAATCTCCGGAAAACTGGGGATCTCTTGAAGAGCTTGCTGGTATTCTTGGAGCTGCCCTGGCATGTTCAAGGCCTGTTTCGGATGAAGGTTGGCGCCCTCATGAGGAGCATACAGGACAGACCGGGAAGATCATTGCACCGAACCTATATATGGCATTTGGAATATCAGGAGCCATACAGCATCTTGCAGGTGTAAGTTCTTCCAAATTCATTGTTGCGGTCAATACCGACAAGGATGCCCCAATATTCGAAGCAGCAGATTACGGAATCGTAGGAGATGCACTTAAAATACTGCCGGAATTAGTTAAGGAGATTAAAGCCGTGAAAGGGCAGTAGAGGAAAGGGTTACAAGGTTACAAGGTTGCAAGGTTGCAAGGTTACAAGGGGGAAAAGGGTGCAAAGGGAAAAGGGTTCAAGGGTACAAGGTACAGGGTACAAGGGTACAAGGTACAAGGTACAAGGTACAAGGTACAAGTTGGTTGCATGATGGCGGGAAGAAATTGCGATGGATGTCAGGATCTATATTGTGTACCTTATGACTTTTGACATGTTATAAGAGTTAAAAAGTAGAAATAAATAAAATTGTGAAACAAGTAATTTTTGGTATTTCTCTTCTTCTCACTCTTATTGTATTTGGTTTTACGGTTGCCAGGTATGTTCGATTTTTCAGACTTACCAGACCCGGATTTCCTATAACAAAGATTGGCAGAAGGATAGGGCTCGTGTTAAAGGTGGCGTTTGGCCAGACAAGGATTATGCGCAGGCCGGTAATAGGATTCCTTCACGCTCTGGTGTTCTGGGGTTTCTGCGTTATCCTGACAGGAAGCATAGAAATGACAATTGACGGGCTTTTTGCGACGCATAAAGCTTTTAAAAATCTGGGCCTGTTATATGATATAATAATGGCATCCGGAGATGTTTTTGCATTACTGGTGCTGATAGCCGTTATAGTTTTTCTTATCCGCAGGATCTTTTTACATGTGAAGCGATTCAGCGGAAATGAAATGAAAAGTATCTCTCACACAGATGCAATCATATCACTGCTGCTGATCCTGGTCCTTATGATTACTCTTCTTGGGATGAATACTTTCTATATCAGAGCAGGACTGTTGAGCAGTCTTCCCATTTATGGTCAGTATCCGGTAAGCGTACTTCTCGCAAAGTTGCTCAGAACATCCCAGCCAATGAGCGTAAGTCTGCATGAGATATGCTGGTGGTCACATATCCTGTTAATTTTCATCTTTGCCAACTATCTTCCATATTCGAAGCATTTTCATGTGTTTATGTCGATCCCGAATGTTTTTCTCAGCAAGCTTGATCCGCTCGGGAAACTACCGATAATGGAGAGTGTTACAAAGGAAGTCAGGATCATGATGAATCCTGAAACAGCCTATTCTGCACCTGCCGCAACCGGGGTGGCTGAAGCGCCTGTGCGATTTGGTGTCCTTGATGTTGAAGATGCAACCTGGAAAAATTGGCTTGATTCACTTTCATGTACTGAATGCGGGAGGTGCACGACTGCATGCCCGGCTAATATAACCGGCAAGAAACTTTCACCAAGGAAAATAATGATGGATCTGCGTGCCAGGATGAAAGAGAAGGGCCCAGGGATGATCAGGGAAGGAAAAGGATTCAGCGACAACAAGGCATTATCGGGGGATTATATCTCGGCGGAAGAATTATGGGCATGTACTTTATGCAATTCATGTGCACAGGAATGTCCCGTAAATATTGATCATCCTTCATTGATTGTTGATATGCGGAGATACCTTGTGATGGAAAAGTCTGCAGCTCCTGCCGGACTGAATGCCATCTTCTCGAATATAGAGAATAACGGCGCGCCATGGCAATACTCACGGGAAGACAGGCTGAAGTGGGCAGAAGGGCTTGGCATATCAGTTCCGGTTATGAAAGATGCTATCTCACGTGGAGAACACCCGGAATACTTATTCTGGGCTGGAAGTGCAGGGGCTTTTGATGACCGATACAAAAATGTTTGCAGGTCAATGGCCAGGATACTGGATCATTTTAAAGTAAGCTATGCCATACTGGGGACTGAGGAAACCTCTACTGCAGATGCAGCCCGGAGGGCAGGCAATGAAATGCTATATCAGATGCAGACTATTATGATTATTGATACGCTGAAAAGCTATAATGTCAGAAAGATCCTTACATGTGATCCCCATGCATATAACACTTTCAAAAATGAATACCCGGATCTCGGAGGTGATTTTGAGGTTGTTCATCATACGCAATTTCTCAGTGATTTGATTAATAAAGGGACTGTTAAGCTGAACGGCGGTAAATTCGTTGATCGTACTATTACCTACCATGATCCGTGTTATTTAGGAAGAGCAAACAGGGAATATGGCGCACCGCGCCGCATCCTGAAAGAAATATCAGCAAAAATGCTGGAAATGCCAAGAAACAGGAGTTTTGCCTTATGCTGCGGGGCTGGAGGAGGACAGATGTTTAAGGAAGCTGAAAAGGGGAGTAAGGAAGTTTTTCTGGAAAGGACGGAAGAAGCTCTTGGAACAGGGGCAGATATTATCGCAACAGCTTGTCCGTACTGCATGGTGATGATCACCGACGGGCTGAAATATAAAAATACTGAAGATTCAGTTAAGAATTATGATATAGCGGAACTTGTTTGTATGGCTCTTGAATTATAACTTTATCTATTCATAACCAATTTTATAATTATGGATCAAAACATGCCGGTAAAAGGTGGTGAATTTCTGGTTAAAGAAACACAACCCGAAAGTATTTTTATCCCGGAAGAATTAAGCGAAGAGCAAAAGATGATAGGCCAAACCTGCCAGGATTTTCTTGATGCTGAGGTGTTTCCAAATCTTGACCGAATTGATGCACATGAGGAGGGACTGATGAGGGAATTGCTGAGTAAAACCGGAGAGCTGGGTCTGCTGGCAATTTCAATTCCTGAAGAATTTGGCGGTTTTGGGCAGTCGTTCCTTACATCAATGTATGCGAGTGAAGTGCTGGGAGCAGGTTTTTCATATGCTGTTGCATTTTCATGTCATACCGGTATCGGCACATTGCCAATCCTGTATTACGGCAATGCGGAGCAAAAACAGAAATATATTCCCAAACTGGCAACCGGTGAGCTGATCGGAGCATACTGCCTGACAGAACCGTGTGCGGGATCAGATGCGAATGCGGGTACGTCAAAAGCAACGCTTTCTGCTGACGGGAAACATTACATCCTGAACGGTCAGAAAATGTGGATCACCAATGCAGGTTATGCTGATGTTTTTACAGTTTTTGCGAAGATTGACAATGACCGTGTACAGAGTGCTTTTATTGTGGAGAGGAATTTCCCCGGAATTGTTTTTAATCCGGAGGAGAATAAAATGGGGATTAAAGGATCCTCAACCAGACAGATATTTTTCAATGATTGCCAGGTGCCTGTTGAGAATCTGCTCGGTAAAAGGGGAGAGGGTTTCCGGATTGCCCTTAATATACTGCATATGGGAAGGATCAAGTTAGGGGTGAATGTAATCGGAGCTGCAAAAAAAGCAATAAACTATTCAGTGCGTTATGCTAATGAAAGGAAGCAATTCAATTGCCTCATTTCCCAATTCGGAGCTATTAAATTCAAGCTTGCAGAACAGGTTATCAGGACTTATGTTACGGAATCGGCGGTTTACAGGGCAAGCAAGAATATAGAAGATGCAATAAAATATTGTGTTGACAAGGGAGAAGATAAAGGAAGAGATACAATGGAGGCCTTCAACCAGTTTGCAATTGAGTGTGCGGCTATGAAAGTGTATGCCTCTGAAATGCTTGATTATGTTGTTGATGAAGCGGTTCAGATTCACGGGGGAATGGGATATTCCTCGGAAATGCCGGTAGACAGAGCATACAGGGATTCAAGAATTAACAGGATATTTGAAGGTACAAATGAAATCAACAGGATACTTTTAACAGACACTGTCCTTAAACGGGCTGCAAAGAAGGAGATCGCGGTAATGGAGGAAGGCCAGAAAGTGCTGGATGAAATCCCCGGAATAAAGGCCGGCGACATGAAAGGTACTGATGATTACAACAAGTCAAAAGAAATTTGTATCAGGAATTTTAAGAAAGTGGCACTTATTCTTCTGAAAACTGTTTCTGAAAAATTTACTAAATCCCTTGTTCTTGAACAGGAGATCATAAATAATATATCGGATATCATAATGCTTCTGTATGCGGCTGAATCAACCTTTCTAAGGATTCAAAAGCTTGAAAAAATAAAAAGTGCAGAATCATTGAAAATTCACAGGGACATCCTTGATGTTTTTGTGTATGATGCGGCATCTTACATAAAGAAATACGGGATGGATGCAGTTAACAGTTTTGCTTTTGGCGAAACCAGGGATTTGCTGAAAAGGGGAATAGAATATTACACCGATGTCGAGGGAGTAAATATAAGAGATGCCAGAAGAAGGATAGCTGATCTGTTAATTTCCGAAAACAGGTATTGTTTCTGAGAAACCGAATTTGAACGGCAAAACATATAATATTGTCCTTGTTGGTGCCGGCAATGTCGCCAGTCATCTTGGACCTGCACTTAAAGCACAGGGACACCAGATTGTCCAGGTTTTCAGCCAGACTGCCCGATCTGCGCGGGCATTATCTGAAAAACTCGGAACCGGTTATATTACTGAACTGGCAGAACTGGATTACTCCGCTGACCTTTTTTTATTCTGTCTTAAAGATGATGTACTGCTGAATGTGCTGAAACAAACCAGATTCACTAATCAGATTCTGATCCATACTGCAGGTAGTCTGCCGATGAACATTTTTAAGGACTTTGGATTTCACTATGGAGTTATATATCCGGTGCAGACCCTTATCAAAGAGCGTGAGCTGGATCTGACCAGTGTGCCTTTCTGCGTTGAAGCAAATACTCCCTATGCTGAAAGCATCGTGGTGAACCTGGCATCAGGGATATCCCGAAAAGTAGAGATTGTAGACAGTGATAAAAGGAAAATAATCCATCTTGCTGCTGTTTTTACCTGCAATTTCACCAATCATATGTTTTATATTGCAGAAAAGCTGATGCACGATAACGGACTGGAATTTGATATTTTAAAGCCTCTTATCCAGGAAACATTTGCCAAAATAATGGAAACTGATCCGGAAACCGCGCAGACGGGACCTGCTAAACGCGGTGATTTAAAGATTCTTAGTGAGCACCTGGGTTTATTAAAGGATTATCCCGGGATGCAAAAAATATATACATTTGTCAGTGAAAGCATTACAGAATCAAGCAAGACTGCAGAAAACGCACAGAAAATTAATTCTGAAATCAAGAACAGAAACAAAATATAATAATTCAGGAAAGTTTATTTATGAGCAATTTAAAAGAAGATCTGAGATCAATAAAGGCTTTTATTTTTGATGTTGACGGAGTTTTATCAAGTGCCAAAATATATCTGCACCCGGAAGGAGATATGATGCGGTCAATGAATATCAAGGATGGTTTTGCTATCCAGTATGCAATTCGTAAAGGATATCGTATAGCGATAATAACGGGAGCCAATTCTGAATCTGTCAGGAAAAGATTTTCCCATCTCGGGGTAAAGGATATTTATCTTAAATCGACAGATAAGAGGGAAGATTTCAAACAATTCCTGTCATTATATGGACTTGAGCCTCAAAATATTCTGTATATGGGTGATGATCTTCCCGATTACCTGGTTATGAAGGAAGCTGGATTTCCGGCATGTCCTTCCGATGCTATTGAAGAGATAAAGTTGATTTCCAAATATGTCTCTGATAAGAATGGCGGCGAGGGCTGTGTAAGAGATGTAATAGAACAGGTTCTTCGGCTGCAGGGGAATTGGATGCACGAGGACGCGTTTCACTGGTAGGGGCTGTTTAAAATTTTATTTAAATGAAAGTGTCGACTATTAAGCTATTCAAAGATTTAATGATACATTAAATACATAACTGGTCTCTTAGTTAATCTTAATAAAGAACATTTAAATAAAATTTTAAACAGCCCCTGCCAGTGAGTTTTAGAAGGTAATAATAGGAAAACAAGAAAAGAAAATAACTATGATGGATTTCCTGAGATTGATACGTTACAAGAACCTTCTGATTATTGCGGTTACGCAATATATGATGAGGTATTGTATAATCAATCCGATTCTGAAGGTTAACGGTATGGAACTCCAGATGGATCAATTTCATTTTATCCTGCTTGTCCTTTCCTCGGTGCTGATCACTGCAGCCGGTTATGTCATAAATGATTATTTTGATACCGGGACCGACATGCTTAACAGACCTGAGACCGTTATCGTTGGAAAGGTAGTTAACAGAAAGATGGCCATGCTGATCCATATCCTGCTCAATTTATTTGGGATTGGCATTGGAATATATCTTTCTTTCAAAATAAATATTCTTGCATTTGGTGCTGCGTACCTTTTTGCATCCGGTATCTTATGGTTTTATTCAACTACTTACAAACGACAATTCCTGATAGGCAATCTTATTGTAGCAATTTTTACAGGAATGGTTCCTTTTGTTGTTGCTTTATTTGAGGTTCCACTGCTGAACGCACAGTATAAAGAGGTACTGATCCGTTTGAATATGAATTTCAATTATATTCTGGGATGGGTCGGCGGATTTTCATTCTTTGCATTTCTTTCCACCCTTATAAGAGAGATAATAAAGGATATAGAAGATTTCAAAGGCGACCGGGCATTTGGCAGAAATACCCTTCCGGTTGTTCTTGGTATCAGAACATCAAAAATTATAACAGTTTCTCTCATATGCTTTAATATTTTTGCTCTTCTTTATATTTATTTCAAGTACCTGTTTCATACAGATGTGGACAGGATAGACTATTTATCTCTTGCTTATTTCGTTGTCTTACTGGTTATTCCATTTATTATTCTCGCATTTCTGATCATTAAAGCGGAGAACAAAAATCAATACCATCAGGCAAGCAATATCACAAAATTCATAATGCTTGCAGGAATTCTTTATTCGCTGCTCGCATTTGTCATTATAACCAGAACATTTTAATCTGATAATAATGATCAGTGAGATAATAAAGAATTACAGGATTATCCTTGCCTCTAAATCCCCGAGGAGGCAATATCTGTTAAAAGAACTGGGGATTGATTTTGAGATAATGGCTGATACTGAAACTGATGAAAGTTATCCTCCGGAACTCAGCAGGCATGAGATACCGGTTTATCTTGCAGAAATGAAAGCTGATCGGGCTATGGCTTCTGTCCCGGATAAAACACTATTAATTACTGCTGATACAATTGTCTGGCTTAAAGGGAAGGTGATAAATAAGCCGGACGGTTATGCTGAAGCCCTGAAAATGCTTGAGGAACTATCCGGTGAAGTCCATGAAGTTTTAACGGGAGTGTGCCTTTCGGCTAAACAAAAAAGACATTCTTTTTATACATCAACACTGGTATATTTTGCCAGACTGTTGAAAGAGGAGATCAGATATTATGTTGAGCAGTACCGGCCCTATGATAAGGCCGGTGCATACGGTATTCAGGAATGGATTGGCTATATCGGGATTGAAAGAATAGAGGGGTCATATTTTAATGTCATGGGATTGCCGGTCCAGGAATTATACAGGGAAATGATAAAATTCCTGTCCTGAAAAAATCTTCATTGACTGTTTTTTTTACTATTTTGGTAGCAAAATTTTAAAAATCGTAACACCATGGCAGTAAAAAGGTTTGGTGTATCCCTTGAGGAAGATTTGCTTAGAGATCTTGATAATCTGGTTATTAAGCGCCGATTCCCAAACCGGTCCCAGGCAATCCGGTTTCTTATTAATCAGCATATGGTTGAAGAGAAATGGAAAGAAGACGAAGATGTTGCAGGAGCACTCGTATTAATATATGACCATCATAAGCGGGATTTGCAGAAACAGATGACAGATATTCAGCATGATTATCATTGCCTTATACTTTCCAACCTGCATGTCCATCTTGATCATCATAACTGCCTGGAGACAATAGCCCTGAAGGGCAAGGCTGCTAAATTGCTCAAACTTGCCGACAAATTAATAGCAATAAAAGGGATAAAACATGGGGATCTGGTGATGAGTGCGACATGAAGAAATGTCTCAAATGCCTCAAATGTCTCAAATAATACAGACAATGACCTTAAGAAGTTTATAGCTACTTTAATAACTGAAGCACAACGGAATTATGGAGAATGATCTGAGCATATTGATGGCAACTGCGGCAACAATAGCTTTTGTCCACACGGTTTTTGGTCCCGATCACTACCTGCCTTTTATAGTATTATCAAGGGCGAGAGGATGGTCAATTGTTAAGACAATATGGATTACATTATTATGTGGAATAGGACATGTAGGGAGTTCCATTGTTTTAGGTGCGATAGGTATTGGGGCTGGAATTGGAGTTTCAAAGCTAATAGGTATTGAATCCTACAGGGGAAACATTGCAGCCTGGGCTTTTTTAGCATTTGGATTAGTCTATACTGTATGGGGTATCCGCAGGGCTATCCTTAATAAACCGCATAAGCATTACCATACACATACTAATGGCATGGTCCACGTTCATGATCACACACATCAAAACAGTCATGATCACCTGCACGGGAAGAACATGACTCCCTGGATATTATTCATAATATTTGTGCTTGGTCCATGTGAACCACTTATCCCGATTTTAATGTACCCTGCGGCCCAAAGAAGTACATGGGGGATAATCCAGGTTTCACTAATATTTTCAACAATAACAATCCTGACCATGATTGTTCTTGTAGTCCTTGCAACCTATGGCCTCAAAATGGTCACATTCGGACGGCTCGAAAGATATACCCATGCCATTGCAGGGGCAACTATCTGCCTGAGCGGAATTGCAATCTTATTTCTTGGATTATAGAAGTAATGCAGAATAGCCTGGATATCTTTTGGCAGGATATATAACAGGGAAAAATATCAGACAATAAAGCCTTGTATCAAGAACCAATTCACATTCTCTAAAAATAACTGATGCATAGTTCATTTTTTGAAATTAAAAAAATCCCGGAGATAATGCCCCGGGATTTTTCAGATAAATTCCATAATCATATTACGGTAAAGTATAATATATTTCCAGCTTCGGCCATAATCCTCGAGTCTTAAAATCGCTGGAAGTAAACCTGAACCATTGAGAATATTCTTCATTGACAAGTTTGAACAACATACCGTACATGGCAGTCCCTGATGTATTTGTAAACAGGCTTGTGACATCGATTTCTTCAGATACCGGCGGAACAATGCAATTTACGCATGCAGTATTCATGATATAATATTTCATTGGTACAAATACCTGTCCTTCTTCAGTGGCTTCGGGTTGATTTGTCCAGGTGACCTCATGTTCCTCCCACGGGGAGATTATCCTCTGGAGGACTGCACATGGATATCTGTCAGGAATAATCGTAGAATCGACCCATCCATAATATATGTTTTTAACGGAATCTGTAATGACAGGTTCTACCCATATATCAGGATAATAAAGAGTCATGACAGCTTTTTGAATCGTAGCGCTTTTAGGCAACTGGTTCATATCCCACTGGATCAGGCTTCTGGTTAATAAGGGGCAATCTGTATTAGTGCTCACCCACGTTTGGTCATTAATAGCTTCGAAGAAAGGATGATCCCCAAAGTTCTTAACAGGGAAATTCCTGTTGATCATGGCATCTTTGCCCATTTCCGGACCCGGCTGGAGAATAAGCAAATGAAGCGAGTCAGCGGGTAAACCTATCAGTAATGGATTCTCCAGGGTTGTTTTGATAAGTTCTTCCCGGGCTACTTTTAATCTGACAGGATTAAATCCTTCTTTTTCAATGATTAGCAAATAACATCTGTAGCCATCACGAATAGTCACTTTGTTTACTTTTGCTTCAAGTTCAAAAGAATGCCGCCATATTGAATCCACCTTTACTGTCAGTTTAGCATCAGTAAACTCAACAGGAGGCATTACAAAGGGCTCCCTGATGTAAACTCCAATGAAAAAATCGAGCGGTTTCACTATAGTGTAGCTGAAAGTAACATATCCAAATTCTTCAGGTGGTTCCTGCGCTACCGGAAGTACTTCAGGTGTCACTCTCGTAACCTGGTTTGTCAGGATTACAAACTGGATAGGAAGAGGATCATTTACAAGGTAAGCTTTTGGAGATCCCTCTATTGGTGCCGCGTATAGTACATTTCCAAGCGGATCAATAACAAGGAACCTGGTAAGTTCATATGATCCCACTTTCAGTTTGATGTTCTTAGTTACCCAATGCCCGCCAAAATTGTACAACTCTATCTGTTCATCATTCAAAACCACTTCACCATTTTCATTTATCACGGTTACAATAACATATTGGCTTGCCAGGTCATTACTATCATTGAGAGCAGATTTAAGTCCATCCTGCTCATCAACCATTACACCAAGTTCAAGGATACCCTCCTGTTCGGCTTCAAAAAGCTTTTCACAGGAATTGAAAATAAACGCCGGTATGATAACCAGCATCCAGAAAAAGGCTTTTATTGGCTTCATTTTTTAAAATAGATTTATGTTAATAGATCAGGTTAAATTGATTCCAGGCCAAATATCAGATGCTACTAACATTAGATTAAAAATTAGAGCAAAAGGTTGCGTCTAAATAAATGTTTTCCCATAAACTACAGGATCTTCACCTTCACCCAAACCGGTCAGCAATACTTTCTGTATCATATTCCTGCTGACCAGTGGATGCTTAAATTCAATGGGAACATACAGTTCACCATATCCCCGTCTGGTTTTGCCTTTAATTTTTTCAACCAGGACATTCTGCATTTTTCCAATAAGTGAGTTACGATAGGTTAGTTTATTCTCAACAGATATTTTACGTACTATCTCACTTCGTTCATTCTTTATTTTTTCTGGTACCTGATCCGGTATCTGGTCTGCACGGGTTCCTTTTCTTCTTGAATATTTAAAAGTGTGAATATGGCTGAATCCAATTTCCCTGGCGGCTTTACATGTTGCCTGAAAATCCTGATCCGTCTCTCCTGGAAATCCGACTAAAATATCTGTAGTAAAATTAAAATCACTATAATTATTTCTGATCTTATCTATAATAGATCTGAAATCTGAATATGAATATGCTCTTCTCATTTTCAGCAGAATCCTGTCAGAACCACTCTGCATACAAAGATGCAAATGAGGCATGAGTTTAGGATTACTGAATAACCTGAAAAATTTATCACCCAGTCCATAAGGTTCAATTGAAGATACGCGAATCCTGAAATCACCGGGGATTATGAGTATTTTTTCAATCAGGCCTTCAAAGAAAGTATCTTCATATTTATACCGGCCAATATTTACACCGGTTATAACAATTTCCCGGAAACCGGAATCAATGATTTCATGGATATTATTTATTATGTCTTCCGGAGGCCGGCTGACAGCTCTACCCCTGACATGCGGGACAATGCAGAATGTGCAATAATGATCACAACCATCCTGGATCTTAATCATGCTTCGGGTATGTAAAGAGGTTTCTGCAGATTTAAAATCAAAGACCCCTGGCTGTAACTTTTCGTATTGAATTGTCTCACCCTGGAGATGGGCCTCCACTATCCTGAATATTGAACTTTTGAGATTATTCTCAACATAATAAACTGATCCGGGAATATCCTTTAGAATGTCCCTGTAATTGTTCACCATACAACCCGTAACCACAACCATGGCATTGTTGTTTTTCCGGCTTACCTGGCTGATAAGATTCCTGGATTTTTTATCACTCTGGTTGGTAACGGTGCAGGAATTGATAATATATACATCGGCAGTTTTGCTGAACTCAACAATCCTGTAACCTGCATGGTGAAACTCTGAAACAAGGGAATCGGTTTCAGACTGGTTCAGTCTGCAGCCCAGAGTTTTAAATGCAATACTTCCCTTCATTTTTGGACTATCTCAGCTTTTTTGACTGAAGTCAGAGTCCCTTCCACTGAAAATTCGGCGGCTGATGTGACAGTAATATCAACAAACTGTCCGATCAGGTTACTGCTGTTGCTTGGGAAACGGATAATAATTTTGCCTTCAGTATAACCTGAGAGAAATCCTTCTTTTCTATTGTATCCTGTTACAAGTGTACGAACAGTCCGACCGATCAATTGCCTGTTATATTCAGATGAATAATTCCTGAGTTCTTCTGATAACGTGAATAATCTTTCCTTTTTTATATTTTGAGGGACAGTATCAGGCCATTCTGAGCTGATGGCGCCCGGCCTCGGAGAGTACATTGCAATATAGGCCATATTAAACCTGAATTCTTCCATAATTTTCCTGGTGTTCTCAAACTGGCTGTCTGTTTCACCGGTGAAACCAACTATAATATCAGTAAATATGGTTGCTGAGGGAATAATCCGATGGACATCGTAAATGATTTTTCTGTATTTATCGATCGTATGTTTGCGATTCATCCTTCGGAGAACTTCATCATCCCCGGACTGGACAGGAAGGTGGATTTGTTTTGCGAGGCTTTTATACCTGCTTATGACCTGAATTACTTCTTCAGTCATATCCCTGGGATGAGGTGAAGTAAAGTATATCCATACTTCATTGCCCGAATCATCACAAACCCTGCCGATCCTGTCAAGCAGCTGCGGGAAACTGATTTCGCTTCCTTTTTTATCCCTGCCATAGGAATTAACATTCTGTCCAAGGAGGGTAATGGATTTATAATCTCTCTGAAGCAGCCCAACTATTTCGTCAAGGATTTCTTCTGAGGGTCTTGAAACCTCTCTTCCGCGTGTATATGGTACAGCGCAAAATGTACAAAATTTATCGCAACCGTTCTGTATTGGGACGTAAGCTTCAAATTCTGAATTGTAGGTAGGATCAATTTTCCAGAAATTTCCAAGGCGGACATAGTTTTCCTTATGGGGATTTCCCGGTTCAATATCGCCAGAGCTGATCTTCCCGTTTTGTTTAGCGACCTCAGGCAGGCTGAAAGGTTTTGAGACTGGAGTGACCACACCGTACTGTCTGATCATATATTCCAGGTCCGGCAATTCCTCCATTTCAAATACGAAGTCAAAAAGCTTAAGAAGTTTTTTCCTGTCAGCGGGAAGAACACATCCTGTAAGGAAGGTCAGAAGATTGCGATTCTTTTTCGATTTATTCCATTTATAGATTCGGGAATATACCTTATCAATTGCTTTCTGTCTTACGGAGCATGCAAGAATCCCGATCAGCGCAGCTTGTTCCTCCTGGTCAGTCCAGTTATAACCAATTTGTTCGATAACTGTTCTGACCCGTTCACTGTCTGATTTATTCATCTGACATCCCAAAGTCACCAGATGATATGTCATATTTGTGTCCATAACCCTCCAAGGGTTTAAAAAGCTCCAAGCGTTAAAAAAAGAAAATGCAAATTACGAGAAAATGTCGGTAATAAGCAAGCTATATAGGGAGACAGCCAGGGATTTATAATATCAGCAAGTACAACAGGGGACCCTTGGAGCTATTTTCGGCTAAAATGTAAAATTATTTTGTAATTCAGTTGTTAGAAATCGTTGGTATTCAGTTATTTACGAACCCTTGGAGCTCTTTAAACCCTTGGAGGGTTATCCCCTTCAAAAACTCCAGTGCTTTCTTAAGATTTTTCTCTGCTTTTTCCGATAATCCTTCCCTGAACTCCCATGAATATCCTCTGATCTGGAGGAGGTAGGTTCCTGGATGCTTACTGTAAAGTTGAATACAGAGGGCAAGAACAAAAGAGGGAGAAGCGGCATGTGTGGTGAATTCGGATTTGCCTTCAGACGGCTCAACAACAGAAAAGTGGATGTCTTCTATATCTTCGTTTGAAGCATCCACAAAAATAACGATATCTTTTCCGGCAATTTTTAAGGAATCTTCAATATTGAGCTGGTAATTGCTTTCAAGCTCTATTCCCTGAATATCCTGGCTGTCAATCCATTTACCAAGTTCTTCAATAAGTCTGTTTCCCAGCCCGTCATCCTGCCTGCCCGGATTCCCGTAAGCATAGATCAGTATGCGTTCATCAGGATGCAACCTTATTTTCTTTTAATATCCAGAAGATTATCAGACGAATCATAGAGGCTTATCTCCAGCGGCATCTGGCCGAAAGCATGAGTGGCACAACTGAGGCATGGGTCATAGGCGCGTATGCCGACTTCAACAGCATTCATCATTGGCTCCGTAATTTCACGCTTCTTATTCATGTAATTCCCTGCAATATAGCTCACTGCCTCATTCATTGGCTGATTGTTGTTTGTAGTCGAAACAATCAGGTTAGCCATAATAATCTGGTCTTTGCCATTGATTTCAAAGTGATGGAACAGAGTTCCCCTGGGGGCTTCTATAACCCCGACACCTTCACTTTGCTTGCTTCCTTTAACAACCAGTTCCCCTTCAACTATATCCGGATCATTGAGAAGCTGTTTAATCATTTCTGCAGAATGGAGAGTCTCGATCAGCCTGGCCCAATGCATATGCATAGAGATGCAGCTTGGCTTCCCTTTGTTATAAGCTTTGAATTTTTCAAATTCTTTCTGGGCAAGTGGAGTAGGAATGAATTCGGCTGTATTCATACGCGCCAGCGGTCCAACAGTGTACCAGCCATCCTTTTTCCCGTATTCTTTCAAATACGGGAATTTCATGTAACTCCATGACCGGACTTCCTCATCAATATATTTGAGATAATCCTGGTAATCTATGTCATCAAGGATCTTTTTCCCTCCGGGATCTACTGCACGAAGTACACCATGATAAAGATCCATGGCGCCGTCTTTACGCACAAGGCTGAGGAAATTTGACGGGAAGGCCGAAAAATTATCAATAAAGTCTTTATTTTTTTTATGGTAATCCTTAAAGAATTCCAGGGCAGACAAAGACCATTCAATCATTTTATCTGCATTAAGAGGATCGGGACCGTTCAGGAATTTATCTCTTTCCTCAACTGTAAGGTGTTTGTTTATCCCTCCTGGAATAGCTCCGGTCCCATGGATCTTTTTGCCTGCTGTTGCCAGTATGATCTCCTGTCCAAATTTTCTCATCATCACTCCCTGGACCGCAAGTTCTTTGTGCTTCAATGCAACTCCGATTATATTCCTTATCGCCGGGTCTGCATCAATTCCAAATAACAGGTCAGGAGATGCGAGATGAAAAAAATGAAGGGAATGGGATTGAAAAATCTGGCCATAGTGCATAAGCCTCCGCATCTTTTCGGCTGTCGGAGTTAATCCGTCTCCTGTACCTGCCCCGACAATCACATCCAATGCCTTGGCAGCGGCAAGGTGATGGGAGACCGGGCATATTCCGCAAAGCCTCTGGACCAGGACTGGCATTTCCCAGTATGGGCGTCCCTGGACAAATCTTTCGAAACCTCTGAATTCAACAATATGCAACCTTGTTTGGGCCACATTACCATCATCATCCAGATGAATTGTTACCTTTCCGTGGCCTTCAACCCTGGTTACCGGTTCAATGGTTATTTTACGTCCCATATTATTTATTTTGTTAATTAATCAAATTTGATTACTTCATAAGGCAGAATGATTTCTTTTCCTTTGATCAGTGCTACAAGGGTTTCCCAAATAAGATCAGCCCTTGGAGGACAACCTGGAAGATAGTAATCGATCTTTACAATTTCATGACAGGGGTAAACCTTATCCAGTATCATTGGCAATTCATCATCATTGGGGATGATATGTTCAATATTTGCTGTTACAGATGGCCCCGTAAGGTATGCTTCCCTGAGGCATTCCCGTATTGGGATTCCATTCCTGAGAGCAGGGAGCCCACCCATAATGGCGCATTCGCCAACAGACACAAGTACCTTACAGTGTTTTCTGAATTCCTTGAGAACATGGACGTTCTCGCTGTTGCAGCATCCACCTTCAATTAGCCCGATGTCGCATTGTTTGGTGAAGGTCTTTATGTCGTCAATAGGAGATTTGTTGAATTCGACCAGCTCAATCAGATCCAGTATTCTTTCATCAATATCCAGAATTGACATGTGACAGCCGAAGCACCCGGCCAGCGATGTTGTAGCTACTACTGGTTTGTTCATGATAAGTAATGTTTATTTTTCAGTTTTTTCAATATCGGAACCAATTGGCGCCTGATCATACTTACGTTTACCGATTGGTATAACAAATCCTTTTTCCCTGACCAGGATTGATCCTACAGGACATATATCCATTGCTTCCTGCGCACGTTCAGGCGTCAGACGGGCTGCGAGGACTTTATCAACTATAACTTCTGCTTTATTGCTCCTGTTTTTATAGGCAAAAATTCCCTTTCCCTGCTCATCCTTGATGCCCCTTACACAACGTTTGCATAGTATGCAGCGATTCTGATCCTTGATGATCAATGGATGGGATGCATCGATCTCCTTCTCAGGAAATTCATATGGAAAACGCGGTGCCATCATCTGGAACCTGTATCCCAGCGCCTGCAACTCACAGTTGCCGCTTTTTTCACATGAAGGGCAGAAATGATTGCCTGAGACAAAAAGAATTTCGATTATGGATTTTCTGATTTCATTAAGTTCAGCTGTTTTATTTTCAATGACCATTCCTTCCTGAACAGGGGAAGTGCAGGCAGTAGTCGGCCGCCCGTTTACCTTTACAGTGCATATCCTGCATGAACTCCTGGGTTTGAGCCCCGGATAGTT
>JBGPAO010000011.1:0-23303 GCA_041480755.1 Bacteroidia bacterium | reverse complement strand
TGAAAAAGAATTCGAGATTAGATAAGCCTCACTAACTTGTACCCTGCACCCTGTACCTTGTACCCTATTTGGTCATTCCTATCTGAAAGAAATCCCCAGTCCTGCAGTAGCTACAGAATAATTTGCCCAGGTGTAATCGATATGGAAGGTAACAACAGTGAATTTTAAGCGCATGCCAATATTAAGTCTTGGCTTGATAGTTCCTCCGTCCTGGTTTTTTATTTTAATGTCAAATGGATCAATAACGACATCATCATTGGTTACGACAGGGTGCAGATAGTAAGGATCACTATTATCAGTTTCAATAGTAGAGGGTACCGGGTAATTCCCGTTAAGGTTCATATTGGCCCGTGTGATGCTAATCCCTGCTCCACCATAAAAATTTACAATTGGCAATGATACCCCTATAAGAAGACTAGCAGTATGACTCTGGAAAAGCACATCCATATTCTGAGTATTCCAGTCTATCGAAGTTGTCATGTCTTTTGCATCCAGTAATGCTGGGGTAAGTGGTTTAAGGGAAGAGTGAAAATTTAACCTGGTAAATCCGTACATCACTGCAAAATTTAAAACCGGGACTCTTTTTATAAAAGGTATCCACTGCTTCAGGTCGTGCTTAATGCCAATTCCCCACAAGTCAACGGCATTAGTTTTATCCTTACCATATTTTAATTTTGGCATATATCGACCCAGGATTTCTGTACCTTTAACAAGACCAATTCCTGCATTAATCATTGGTGAAGGAAGCATATTAAAACCAGAACCACCTGGATGATCATACCTTACCAGTTCCCTCTCCCCCAAAACCGGTAAATCAACAACATACCAGACTTGTGTCTCTGAACCTGCTGTACCTGCAGCAGTTTTAGCTATATTGTAATCATAACGAATGCCATCGGATAAATCAAGATCGTCCAGATTATAAGTCTGAGCTTCTACCGGGACAAATGCAACATTTGCCGTAATATTAAGGTGAAATCCTCCCAGTTTATGAACCTCTGCAGTGTTGTACCAGCCGCAGGACAGATTTGCACCCATTGCGTTAGCCACCGGTCTTATATATTCAGTTAGCATAAGTCCTGCATCCTCCACTCCTCCTGATAAAAAATTTGTTATATCACCAATCTGGGAGAATGAACTTAATGATGCCAAAAGGATAAAACCAACCTGGGAAATTGCCCTTTTTATCATTTTTTCCATTTTATTGAGATTAGTGAATAATAATAAAACAACAAAGTAATAAAAGTATTAATTATTGAAGTACAGGAATTAAAATATTACTAACAATCCCATTAATTAAAACGAAATAGCTAAACCCGCCTGAATATTCAATGAACGAAATTTGTAATTTTATCAAAAAAACAGGAGATGCAGATCCCGAATCAACCGTTGGCAGATCGTATGCGGCCTCACAACCTGGATGACTTTCTCGGACAGGAACATCTTGTTGGGAAGGGCGCTGTCATCAGGAAAATGATCGAGTCGGGTAATGTGATGTCAATTATTTTATGGGGACCTCCGGGAGTTGGCAAAACTACTCTTGCACGGATCATTGCAAATCAGCTAAAACGGCCGTTTTTTAGCTTGAGTGCTGTTAGTTCAGGCGTTAAAGATGTCCGTGATACAATTGAAAAAGCTAAAAAACAACAATTTTTTAATCAGCCAAATCCAATTTTATTTATTGATGAGATACACCGTTTTAACAAATCCCAGCAGGATTCCCTTCTGGGCGCAGTTGAACAGGGCCTCCTCACATTGATAGGTGCCACCACCGAAAATCCTTCTTTTGAAGTTATCTCTCCTCTCCTGTCACGCTGCCAGGTCTATATCCTCAATCCGCTTGGTAAAGATGATCTGATAAAACTTGTTCAGAAAGCTCTGAAAAAGGATGTACTTCTTAAGGGACTTAAAATAAAGATTAAGGAATATGAGACTATGCTGCGATATTCAGGTGGTGATGCCAGGAAACTCCTTAACATCCTTGAACTTATCGTGAATGCTGAAATATCGGATCATCCGGGCAAAGAAAAAGAGATTACTATTGAGGTAACAAACGATAAAGTCAGTGATAAAGTCCAGGAAAAAATTGCACTTTATGATAAGAGCGGCGAACAGCATTATGATATCATTTCAGCTTTTATTAAAAGCATAAGGGGAAGCGATCCGAATGCTGCTGTTTACTGGCTTGCACGAATGGTTGAAGGTGGAGAAAAACCTGAATTTATTGCCCGCCGGATGGTTATACTTGCTGCTGAGGATATAGGTCTTGCTAATCCGAATGCACTGCTTCTGGCAACAAGTTGTTTCCAGGCAATTCATATGGTAGGATGGCCGGAATCAAGGATCATCCTTTCAGAGGCAGCAATTTATCTGGCTACGTCACCCAAAAGTAACTCCTCAATACAGGCAATTGATGGTGCGCAGGAAATGGTGAGAAACACAGGCGACCTCAGTGTGCCCTTGCATATTCGGAATGCTCCAACCCCACTCTTGAAAGAACTGGGATATGGCAAGGACTATAAATATGCCCATAGTTATGAAGGCAATTTTGTGCCGGATGACTTTTTGCCTAAAGAAATTTTAGGAACAAAGCTTTATGAACCTCAGGATAATGCGAGGGAAGAAGAACTCAGGCAAAGACTCAGAAATTGGTGGAAGGAAAAATACAAATATTAGTGTATATACGTTTTTTGAGTAGATTTAAAGAATTAAAATAATCATTTGATGCTTTTGAAAATGCTTGAAAAACTGCCATATGTCAAACACCTGCAGACCGGTAATTTCTTTTTAATTGCCGGACCATGCGTGGTGGAAAATGAAAGTATCTGCATGGAGGTTGCCAGATATGTCATCTCAGTCACTGATGAGCTCGGGATTCCTTATATTTTCAAGTCTTCATATAGAAAGGCTAACCGTTCACGAATGGAATCCTTTAAAGGTATAGGTGATCTGGCTGCACTTGAAATACTTATGAAAGTGAGAAATCATCTGAAGGTACCTGTTCTTACTGATATCCACACACCTGAAGAGGCAGGAATTGCTGCTGAATATGTTGATGTACTTCAGATACCGGCTTTTCTTAGCAGGCAGACTGAACTTCTGGCTGCGGCCGCCAGGACAGGAAAATACGTTAATATCAAGAAAGGCCAGTTCATGTCCCCCGGATCTATGAAGTTGGCAGCAGATAAGGTGGTGGAAAGCGGGAATAATAAGGTTATTCTAACAGACAGGGGAACAATGTTCGGGTACCAGGACCTGATTGTTGACTTCCGCGGTATAATTGAGATGAAAAAAACCGGTTTCCCGGTTGTGGTTGATGTTACGCATTCACTTCAGCAACCCAACCAGGAGTCAGGAGTAAGCGGAGGTCAGCCTGAAATGATAGAAACAATAGCCCGGGCTGCTATTGCAGTCGGGGCTGATGGAATATTTCTTGAAACTCATCCGGATCCTGCAAACGCCCTTTCAGATGGAGCCAACATGCTGCATCTAAATAAAGTTAAAGACCTTCTTACTAAACTCGTTAAGATAAGACAAACCATCAATAAATTCTGAATGCTGAATGCTGAATTCAGAATGAGGGAGAGGAGTTATGAGTGATGAGTGATGAGGTGAACATTATAAAATTATAACATATGAAATCATTTAGAACTTTTATGATGACTATTTGGGTATCAGTATTTTTGATGGGTTGGGTTAATGCACAGGATTTGGGTATTGACCAGATCATTTCGAAATACTTTGAAGCTATAGGCCAGGATAATATTAATAAGATTGAAACAGCCGTGGCAACAGGAACTACCGTTCAATATGGTCAGGAAACATCATTCAGGCAGATCCAGAAACGTCCGGATAAAGCGTACCAGGAAGTACTTCTTGTTGATGGACAGATTATTAAACAGGGATACAATGGAATTTCTGGCTGGATGCTGGCCTCATGGATGAATTCAGCTGAGCCGGTAGAACTGCTGGGGCCTGATCTAAAAACTATAAAGGATATCGGCAACATAGAAGGTGATCACTGGAACTGGCAGGAAAAAGGTCATAAACTTATTCTTGCCGGGACCCAGGATTTAGGCGGGAAACAGGTTTACAGGCTTAAACTGACAAAAGCAGATGGTGATATTGATGAAATGTACATCGATACAGAATCATTTATTCTGAGAAAGATGCTTAGAAAAACAAATATTAATGGCTCTGAGGTCGAAGTTGAGATTTATTATGACGATTACCGTAATATCGAGGGTGTTCTTTGGCCTTTTAGGATTGAACAACGTTTTAATAATCAGACGGGTATGGTAATAAATATAAAGGAGATGAAGTTCAATATCGATGTGGACGATAAAATCTTTGACAGGCCTGAGTAAATAATAAAAAAAGCAAGCCTGTAAGCCAGGTTCTGTATCCCGATGACCGGGAATTTCTATCATTTATCTGAGCGACCTACCCCCCGGCATTGAACGAGCAGTTCTCAAGCGCCGGTATACATGGTCTTTCAACCCGCAAGACGAACGAATATGCCGGTCACCCGGCATAACGGTGAGCTCTTACCTCGCCTTTTCACCCTTTCCCTGAAACAAGTCCAGGGTGGTTATTTTCTGTTCCGCTTCTATACCCTCACGGATATCTTCTTTTCAGAAGTGCAGTGCTCTTTGTTGCCCGGACTTTCCTCTTCCCTGCTGACGCAGGAAAGCGATAGAACGGCCTGCTTTTTTGCAAAATTATACAATTTCCCTTAAACAATAAAAAACTGATAATTGAAGACAGCAGTATTCACTTTTAAAGAAGTACCATGGTTGCTCCATAGCCGTACTCCCTGAATGAGGCATCCTGGTATTTCAGATCGGGATATTTTTTGTTCAGAATCTTTGAGATTTCGTGTTTAAGCTTCCCCTGCCCTACTCCATGAATAAAAACTACTTTCTTTACATTTCCATGCAATGCAGTCTCCAGTGACATCTCAAACCGCCTTAATTGAATTTCAAGCATTTCACCTTCACTTAATCCCTGTGTATCTTCCACAATTTCGTGTATATGAAGATCTACTTCCATAACCTCGGTAGTTTTCTGAGTCTCTTTTTTCTGTACAGATGGTTTTCCTCGTATTTTCTCAGCAATAAATTCTTTTTCAGCCTGTTTCAGTAATTTATGATGTGCTTCCGGATCTATAGGAAAATGCTTTGTTTCTAATTCAAAGAGAGCGGCAGGCTTTTCAAAAAAATCATTTTCCGTTTCGTATTGCTTATCAGTAAGCTTTTTTGTATCAATCTCAATTATGCTGTCGACTGGTAAAAATGGCTGATAATACCCGATTTTATAACCTATATACTGAATCGAATAAATAGTTGGATCATCAGTTTTCGTAATCTTAATATTACCGAGGACAACTTTTGTGTTCGGCTCAAGAAGGCCAGAATACTGGTGCAGATGCTGTTCAAGTTTTCGTGATCCCATTATATAATAGATATGAAAATCTGTATCGTTTATGAGGTGCATATTCAGATGAGGGGGATTCACTTCATGAGTAAATGCCAGGTAAACCACACCCGAGTTTTTCTCTTCAGGAATAACATTTTGTTCTGTCTTTTTACTTTTAATCTCACCGGTTTTTATTCCCTCAGGAGATTCATCAGATGATATATTATCAACTTTTTTTATATCATTTTTAAAAACATAAGTCTTTTTTGCAATATCAGGAATAAGCTCCTTGAGTTTTACCGGCACTTCAAAACCGTCTTCAATTCTGACTAATACTGTTTCCGGATCAAGGAACCTGACAATAACTCCTCCACCCGTATCATTAAGAAATTTTACCCTGTCTCCTGGTTTCATTGTATTAATTATTCATTTCTTCCGCCCAAAATTAGCTATTTTTGGAATCCCTGTTAAAGTTATCAGGTTATTCACAATGATTAAGACAGACATCAGGATTGAGGATTTCGATTATATCCTGCCAGATGAGAAAATTGCCAGGTTTCCGCTAAAGAAAAGGGATAGTTCAAAACTGCTGATTTATGAGAAAGGCCGGATCCATGAAACTATTTTCAGGAATATTACTGATTATTTCTCGCAGGATGATCTGTTTGTCTTTAACAACACACGTGTAATCCAGGCAAGATTTCTTTTCAGAAAAAATACCGGGGCTGCTATCGAGATATTTTGCATTGAGCCAGAAGATCCTGTTGATTATCAGCAATCATTACAGAATAAAGGTCAGGTAATCTGGCAGTGCCTTATCGGCAATGCCAGGCGTTGGAAAAGCAGGCCGCTGGAAAAATCGTTTAATCATCAGGGCAGAAAAATCACAGTTAATGCAGAAAAGCTGGAAAGGCATGATACAGCATGGATGGTCAGATTTTCATGGGAACCAGATGATTTAACATTTGCCAGCATCCTTGAATCAGCCGGATTAATTCCGATACCTCCATATCTTAAACGGGAACCTGTTCCCGAAGATAAAATTGGTTATCAGACCATATACTCAACCATAGATGGATCTGTCGCAGCACCAACAGCAGGATTGCATTTTACTACTGAAATCCTTGACAAACTGAAAACAAACGGAATATCTGTTACAGAGCTTACCCTGCATGTGGGAGCTGGTACATTCAGACCGGTTCTGGCAACAAATGTCAGTCGCCATATTATGCATTCTGAACACATTTATTTTAATAAATCCATTATCAGGGATCTTCTTATCCACAATAATAAGATAACCACGGTCGGAACAACATCAGCCCGTTCTCTGGAGACTATTTACTGGTTGGGATGCAAGATAAAGCGGGATAAAAATATTGATCCGGAAGACCTGACTCTCGGGCAATGGGAAGATCAGAATATTATTCCTTTGGATGAAAAGGAAAGTCTTGAAGCATTATTAGAGTATTCAGACAGCAAAACAAATAAGGATTTTCATCTTAATACCCGGCTGATGATTGTCCCCGGCTACAGGTATCATCTGGTAAACAGGATTATTACCAATTTTCACCAGCCTAAAAGCACGTTGCTGCTGATGGTCGGTGCTTTGATCGGAGATGACTGGAGAAAGGTTTATGATTATGCCTTAAATAATGATTTCCGGTTTTTGAGTTATGGGGACAGCAGTCTGCTTATGCCTTAGAAGCCGATCATTTATTCATTAATTTCTTCAATGTAGATGAAAATCCCATTATATCATCCTCGGTTGTATCCCATGCGCACATCCATCTGACCTCATTCTTCATTTCATTTCTTACATAAAAGAAATATTCACTCTGGAGGTCTTCTGTAATTTCCTTTGGTATTATTGCAAACACCATATTTGATTGCACCGGTTGTGTAATTTCTATCCCGGGGATTTGACGTATTTCTTTTTCCAGGATTCTGGCCATCTGGTTTGAATGCATTGCTAATTCCAGACATAGATCATTTGTGAGGTATCGCTCGAACTGTGCACTGATATACCTCATCTTTGATGCAAGCTGCATACCCTGTTTTCTCAGGTACTTAAAATCCTCAGAAAACTTTTTATTGAAAAATATTATCGCTTCCCCGTACATCATTCCATTTTTAGTACCGCCAAAAGAAACAATATCCACTCCTGCATCCCTTGTAAATTCCCTGAACTGCTTTTTCAGGTATACAGCTGCATTACTGATCCTGGCGCCGTCGACATGTAAAAGCATATTATTTTTATGAGCATAATCCGAAAGTTCCCTTATCTCTTCAATCTGATAAACCGTTCCAACCTCTGTTGACTGAGTAATCGAAATTATTCTTGGCTGCGAATGATGCTCAAAACCAATCGCGTACATCTCCTTCTCAATGTCATTTATTCTCAACTTACCATCCTCTGTGTCAAGTGTCAATACTTTGCAACCTGTAAACCGCTCAGGTGCACCGCACTCATCTTCATGCAAATGGGCAGTCCGGGCTGTTATAACTGAATTATAAGGTTTGGTAACTGAATCTATGCTGAGGACATTTGCAGCTGTTCCAATGAAAACAAAATATACATCGATATCATCACCGAATTTATCCCTGAACTTCTGCACAGCTCTTTCTGTATAAATATCATTTCCATATGCGACAACATGTCCGTGATTGGCCTGTTCAATTGCTTTCATTATCTCAGGATGAATGCCTGCATTATTGTCGCTTGCGAAGCCTCTCTTGTTGATCATTGATCTAAGTATTTATATTATTACTAATTGAATATTATTATGTTACATACCAAATCACCAAATTGCTCCATGCTCCATGCTATTTATTCTAAAACTTTTCGTCATATTTGGTCCAGAGAAAATCTCCCAGTTCCCAGGCTTTTTTTACAACTTTTGTTCCCCAGGTATTTGTATAGTCGGTAAGAAAGTTAATTGTTTTTTCAGTTTTCCCTGACTTATATAAGCTGAGTGCCTGGCGTTCAACTTCTGCCTGATTTACGAACAATTCTGTTTGCCATGGATTCCATACTGCATCTACATCATGCCGCATATCACCCCATCTTTGGGCAGCAAGAGTACCCAGCCGGTTAAAAGCCCACCACGCTGATTCTGTGGTATAGCCATGTGGTCTTCCGGGTGTTTTATACGGGTCCGGCAGATCGGTCACTGAACAATAAACCGGAATATAAATTGATGTAGCAACATTATCCATAGCAAGCCAGACAATCCCTCCTATCTCATCCGGAAGCCAGTTGCGTGATTGGATAATTGTAGCGTACATCGTGTACCAGCGCGCGATCGTTCTTTCCCCCAACCAGCCCCAGCCGCCATTTATCCGGAACACTTTGTTCATGTCATATGGCATGAACGGATTGGCTAAAGGTGATATGACAGTCCTGCCGCTGTCATCGGTAACCGTAATATCCTTGATAAAATTGAATTCAGTCCCTTCATAATAGTCTTTGAAAATCCTTACCAAAAACTCAAGTGTGACCGGGTTGTCAGGTTTTACAGAAAAAGGATAATTTTCTGCATTTGGATCCAGGTGCAGAGATGGAGCTGCCAGATCGAGCACTCTCCATTCGCGACGCCTTGATGCAAGGGATGTCCGGCTTTCAGGGGCGTATGCATAACAAAAACGGAAAGTCTCCAGCCCTTTTTTCCACCATCCGTTTTCTTCAGCTACGGAAAAAACATTTGATGATGCCATATAATGATCCGGATCAGAAAGATTGATTTCCATTATCCTGCTTGCATTTGCATTAACAGATATGTGATTATCAGGGACTCTTTGGGCAGCCCAGACCGAGCCTTTTTTACCTTTTCCCGGACCAAGTATCTCAAAGTGCCAGACCTCGTTTTTATCACTGATTGTAAGACATTCCCCGTAATCGATCCATCCGTACAGTTCTGTAAGTTCCCCGGCAATCATTATTGCTTCACGAGCTGTTTTTGACCGTTCAAGCATAAGCTGGCATAATCTCTGGCAATCTATAAGCCCTGAATCACTTTGCAGCTCTTCTCTTCCTCCGAAGGTGGATTCACCAATAGCAACCTGGAATTGGTTCATACAGGGATATGCTGTATTAATAAATCCATACGTGACAGGCACCTGAGTAATTTCTCCGATCTTAATATTCAAATATGCAGGCATTGCCATTGTATCGCATGGAATCCTCTTATACATCGAAGCCATCTCATTGCTGCGGTGCTTAATCGCAGGAATTATATTGATTTCTGAACGCGTGCGATGGCTGTCATCAGTGTGTGAAGTGATAACGGATCCGTCTGAAGTAGCCATCTTTCCAACAGTTACGCTGGTACAGCCATCAGGATAAAAGTTCACCCAATCCGGCCGGTTTTGCCCAAAAAGAGTAATAAAAAATATCTGGTTACAAAGAACAAACAGAATAATTTTCAGTAAATAAGAATTCATTTTCTTAATTTTTTTTACAATAATATTTTTTATTTTTGTATTTATATTTATCTTTCGTTATCATTCTTCTGTAATTCGTTACATCAAACCCTAAAAAAGAGGGAAATTAATTTGTCTTTGATATTCGGGTAGATATTATACGCCCCAAAATTATCCGATACAGCCAGAAACAATAGACAAAGAATATTCATGGGCGAATTTAATACTGTTTAAATTGTCGTATTCAAGACAAAATAAAACAAATATCCTAACTAAAACACCAGAAATGGACGAGAACGAATATATTGAATTGAAGAAAAGGTTGAAAACAGAATGCGAGAAAGTACAGAAAAAGGCTGTCGACAGCACCAAGTCAGCTTTGGATGAGGCCCAGCATGCCCTGTACGAATATGGACCGAATAAGGATCGTTATGATTCTTTCCGTGATCAGTTAATCGGCAGGCGTGATATGTTTACTCTGCAATATTCAAAAGCTGTTTCTGAATTTTCTGTAATGGATAAGGTCAATCCAAAAAATATTAATAAGGTTGCAGAATTTGGTGCAGTAATCATTACTGATGTCTGCCGTTTCTTTATATCCATTAGTTCAGGAAAGATAGAAGTCGACGGTCAGTTATATTACGCAATATCTCCCGGAGTGCCTCTTTTTAAAGTTATGGAAGGGAAAAAGAAAGGCGACACATTTGAGTTTAATGGAAAAAAACAGGTCATAAAAGAATTATTTTAACTGATGATAACTGTGGAACATTTGACTTCCTTTTGCATCTACTCTTTAGAATAACTTATGGTTAAATGGCTAAACTGTTAAATTGTTAAACTGTTAAACTGTTAAATGGCTACAAGAAAAAATGGTTAAATGGTTTAAAAACAAATCGACAACATTACTAATAACTGGAACAATTTAGCAATATAACAATTTAACAATATAGCTATTTAACAATATAGCCATCGAAATCTTTAAGTATATGAATATTTCACAGGATAAAAAGACGAATCGATACCGACGAATTTATCAGCAACTGAAAGAGCTTGTTTCAGTTACCGACAACAGAATTGCCCGCATGGCAACTATTGCTGCTATACTGCATCATAAGATGGAAAGTTATTCATGGACAGGCTTTTATCTTCTTTCAGATGGTGAGCTCATTGTTGGACCCTATCAGGGGCCTCTTGCCTGTCAATTGCTGGAGAAAAACAAGGGTGTTTGCTGGAAAGGTTTAAATGATAAAAAAACTATTATTGTTCCGGACGTTCATAAATTCCGCGGGCATATCGCATGTGATCCACGATCCAGATCAGAAATTGTTGTTCCTGTCAGGGATAAAAGAAATAAAATTGTCGGAGTCCTTGATATAGACAGTAAAAGCTTCGGGAATTTTGACGAGACCGATTCTTCTCATCTTGAAAATATCGTCAGGCTTGTCTATTTATTATTTAATATTGTATTCTGCCTTAAAGCTATGATCATCTGAAAAAATCATTTCAGCTGGCTGCCGGGGGTTTATTTCATTAAAAGTGAGATTATCCAAATTCACTTAAAGTATTTATAATATCATGGCTGACTATTTCCACCTCAGAACCATCAAGCTTTATTATCCTGTCATTTTTAAATTCTGTGAGAGTTCGGATAAAACTTTCCTTGGTCGTCCCTGCCAGTTCAGCAAGTTCGCGCCTGGTAAGCGGGAATGTAAATTTTGTACTGTTATATACCTCCCTCGAAAAATACAGCAGGACATCTGCTATCCTGCCCGGTAATTGTTTATGACTCTGGCTCATCAACCTTTTAAAAATAAAGAGTCCCTCCTGGCTGATTACATTTAATAACTTGAGTCCATATTTCCCGTTCTCCATAATAATGTTCCGGAAAGGATTTAAATCAATGAAACATATATCTGATGCTTCTATTGCTGACGCAGAGAACTGATGTATCTGGTCGCCAAGGACTGAGAGCATACCAATATAGCTGCCTGGTAAAACAAGCCTTAGAATAATCTGCCGGTGTCCGGTTCCTTCCTTATATATTTTTACCATACCGGAAATCATGATCATTATGTGAGATGTTCTTGTATCCTGTCTGAATATGATATCTTTTTTGCTGAATCTGACAATGCTGCTGTTTTCTATCAGCATTTCCCTTTCCGTTTTATACAGCAATTGTACAAATGGAATTTGTTCCTCACATAATTAATACGGATAACTTTTAACCTGATTCACTTCCGGTTTTTTATGTCCATGTAAAGATACAAACCAGATTAATACCGCGCAATGAGATGATGTAAATCATCTTAGTTGGATAACCAATCTCAATGCAGAAACTTATTATCCGGGCAATGAATATTCTATATTGGTTCCGGAATTATGTCTGGCAAAGTGAAATAAGATCAGGGAGGATTTATTATGACACCAAAAACAAAGAAAATACTAATTATTGATGATTCAAATACTAATATTATCCTTCTTGAAGCAATCCTTGGGAATCATGGTTATGAAATAAGTAAAAGCTTAAGTGTCAGAGAGGCAATGCCAATAATAGAAACCTCTCCCCCGGATCTTATCCTGCTTGACCTGTTGATGCCTAAAGAAAGTGGCTATGAATTCCTGGAGAATATCAGAAATAATAAACGCACTAAAAATATACCGGTGATGGTTATAAGTGCCGTGATTGAAAAAGAAAGCAAGGTCAGAACAAAAAAACTCGGGATCATTGATTATATAGAAAAGCCTGTGAACATTAAAGAACTGGTTGAAAAAGTAAATAAAACACTAAGCAGATAATTGCCATGTTAACTTATGTTATTACCAGATACAGCAAGAATCCGGCCTCCTCTGCAGGTTATATTCTTGTAAGAGTCAGTGTTTATTATTACTGTTAAAGACAGCTTCCTTACCTGCATAAAGTTCTATATGAAACATTTAAATATCAGGGTATTGGGTCAGGTTCAGGGAGTTGGTTTCAGGTATTCAGCAAGGTCAGTTGCAAGGTTTCATAATATAAAAGGATTTGCAAGGAATGAACCTGACGGATCAGTATACATTGAAGCGGAAGGTGAAGATGAAAACATCAGAAAATTCACCGACTGGTGCCGTACAGGACCCGGCGGCGGCAGAGTTGACGAATTGGTTGTATCCGAAGGAAGTGCCAGGGGCTTCGAAAGATTTGAAATAAAATTTATTTGAACTTCCGTTTATTTAACATCTCAGACAGTGATCAAATGTCTCATAAACTTCTTAACCGAACCTGTATTTTTTCTTTATTGTTTTATCGATTTTCCAGGTACATTCAAGCCCCTGTTCAAAAGTGACAAGATCACCTTTCTCAAAGGACATTGAAGAACCATCGGAAGCCGTTACAGTAGCTGATCCTTCTAAAATATAGCAGGTCTCTTTTTCATCATAATACCATGGAAAAACCGAAGGTTCTTTGCTCCATGTGCCCCATTTTCCTGCTTCAAGGATCTCACTTTCAGAAGGTTTTTTCTTTTTCATCATAGTCCTTCAGATTAAAATTTTATTAAAGGTAACTTTTTTGTAGAAATCAGGGATTAACTCGTTTGAGTCTTTACAGATCACTTTTCTTTAGAGTCTTATCAGATCACTCATTCTAAGCCAGCCAACGTTGCCGTCGCTAAGTTTAATCTCTTTCCATTCGCCAAGCTGGTCAATGATTTCAACTTTCGTCCCTTCGTGAAGCTGGAATAGCTCTGTACCACTGTCATCAGGTGAACTTTTAATCGTAACTGAAGGGGAAATTATTATGGCATATGTATTGTCATAAACCAGCTTCTTCTGATTATATGAGAAAATGAATGTCGATAGAGATATAAACATAATTACCAGAGCAAGCCAGAATGCTGTTTTTCTTAATCCAATCCGGCGGACGAAAAAGTATCCAAGAAAAAACAAAAGACTTAAAGGAAAGGTGATCATACTGATATAAGCCCATTGGTCAGTTTTCAGAAGTCCTGTAAAACGCCTGTACCATACCCGCGGAAGAAACTCCGGAAGTTTTTCAATCTTATCCACAGCTAGCTGTCTGGCCATTTCAAGGTTGTGCAGTATTTCTTCATCATCCGGACTCAAAAGACATGCCCTCTCATAATTTACAAGTGCGAGGGTAAATTTATTTGATTTATAATAAGCGTTCCCGAGGTTATAATATAATTCAGCAGATTCATAACCTGAATCAACCACTGCCTGGTATTCTTTAATTGCTATTTCATATTCACCGCTCATAAAATGCAGATTTCCTTTTTCAACCAGATCATAAATAGGCTGAGCTGAAGCAGTAATGGTACAAATAATCAATATGACAAGAGTTGCTGTTTTTTTCATCACCTGATGTTTTGTTCCAGTTTGCTTATCAATTTAACAGAATCCGAGTATACTTTATCCATTGCGTGTACATTGGCGGAGGGAGCGAATCGCGCCATTTCACAAATGTCTATCAGGCCTATCAGATCGTCAATAAGAACTGAATCTGTCAGATGCAATGAAAGAGCCCGGGAAGCCGCATCCCTTGAAAGTTCTGCAACAGGTATGTTAAGTTTATCACTCAGATATCCCCATAATGCTTGCAGGACTGATTCATAGAAAGCCTCAGTTTTGTCCTGTTTAAGATGCATTGATGCCTGTTTGAGTTTTCCTCTTGCCATTTTGTTCGCTTTCCTGTTCCGGACAACCTCTTCATTCTGGAATTTCTTAATATGAGCCCGTCTGAAAAGTAAGAAAGCCAGGAACAAAATGAATGAACCGGCATATAATGCATAAAACTGAATGGTGCCGAACATAATTTTGCCTGCAGGATAAATCTTAAAAGGGCCTGGTTTAATGAAAAGGATATCACTGCCAAGGATTTTAAGTTCTTCTTTCGATGCACCTGACATTACAGCTACTGATTCCTCTTCTGCTCCTTTGGCCACGGAGATTTTATACTCACTGGTTGTAAGCGTCTGGTATTGTTTCCTGTTTAAGTCGAAATAAGAAAAAATTACAGGAGGAATGCGGTAATTCCCGGCATGCCTTGGAACAAGAAGATATTCGAAGGTTTTTGAACCCGCCTGTCCTGCTGCAGTATTTGTGATATTTGAAGAAACTTTCGGATCAAATGTGTCAAAATCAGGAGGGAAATCAATTTTTGGGGCTTCTATTAGGTTCAGATTTCCGTTGCCCTTTATCCTGATCTTTATGGTGACTGCATCATTTGTCTTAGTTTCCGTTTTATCAATGTCAGATTCAATGCCTAAAGAACCGACTGCACCTGAAAATCCCGCCGGTTTACCTGCAGGGAGAGGATTCACATTGATAACAACAGCTTTTGATTCAAGCATCTTTGATACATCAGTATAAGATTGTCCGAAAAAATCGTCAAAAAGAGTTCTCGGTTTGCTTACCTGTTGCCTGACGTATGTTTCCAGTTTAAACGGACTGATCGTTATAGCTCCTGATTTCTGGGGAAATAGAATAACTTTACGGATTATGCCGGTATTATAAATTACCCCGCCGACGTTCTCACGCTGAAGATTGATCTGGCTGGGCGTTTCAATATCTTTGGTCCAGAAACCGGCAAAATCAGGCATCTCGCTTGATCCGAAACCGCTGATTGATAACCTGGTGTATATTTTCAAAGTTGCAATAATATGCTCCCCCTGGTATACGGATGATTTATCTGTTACCACCCTGATAAATAATTCTTCATCTGGTACCTGTGGCTGGGCAGCCTGGGCTTCTTCCTGTGGAACTGCCTGCGTCTGATCCTTTTCACCAATAACTTCAATTGCCAGGGAATTTGAATTATAATCGTTCTTATCTACAGTGACTATTGCCGGAGGGATAATAAATGTACCCGGCTTTGTCGCCTGTAAATAATAGGTATATGTTACGTTAAAGCTCTGGCTTGTTTTTCCGTTGATAAACTGAGAACTCCAGCTGGTTGACTGGTTGGGGCCGCTAAGAACATAAAAATCTGTCATGGCAGGAGCTTTAAATGCAGAGGGCCTTGAATTCACCGAAAATGTGACCATAAAACTCTCTCCTGCCTGGACTACACGGGGACCTTCGGCTGTAAATGTGATATCCTGTGCCAGGATATACACCGGAAAAAGAAAGATAATAACTGAAATGTACCTTAAAAATCTCATTTAGAATTTGCTAAATTATTTCACCATTCTTTCAGAACTACAACCCGCTGAGTACGCGCCATCTGTTTTTTAAGTTTCTCCTGCAGTTGTTTTTCATCCTGCTGAAGCGCTTCCAGCATTCTGTTTGCATCTTCTTTTGAAATATTATCTCTTTTTTGTTCCTGCTGTTGTTGCTGTTGCTGATCCTGATTTTCCTGATCCTGTTTTTGCTGATTCTGCTGCTTATTATCCTGGTTCTGATTCTGATTCTGTTGTTTCTGTTGCTGTTGCTGCTGCTGAAGCAGATTCATAGCCCAGGCCAGGTTGTGCTTGGTTTCTAAATCATCCGGGTTATTCCGCAGAGCATTCTTATAGGCTTCAATGCTTTCTTCAACCCTGCCTGATTGCAGGAGTGAATTGCCAAGGTTATGATAGATCTTTGCCAGGTCCTTGCTGTCAGTCTTTTTCCCTGACAGGTCAATAAACCTTTTTGTTGCATCTTCATATTTTTTCTCTTTATACAGCGCATCACCCAGATTGAAATTTCCTTCATATGACGACAGGTCCTTTTCCAGAGCTTTTCTGTACTTAAGTTCGGAATCCTCATAAGCATTATCATAATACTCCTTGTTACCCTGCCGGATATATTTCCTTTCACCCTGGGCGTACAGTGCACCGGACATCAATATCAAAAAACCAGCAAACAGGTTAAACGCACTTTTTGTCATCGTTCAAATAATTTAATTTTTGACAGCCAGCGATTTTTCCTTTCCAGTATAAACATATCTGCAAGTAAAAGTATAAGAGCCAATCCAAAAAAATACTGAAATCTTTCGTCGTAATCGGAATAAGTTCTTACATCCATCTCCTGCTTTTCCATTTTATTTATTTCATCAAAAACGGTATTCAATCCAAGTCTTGCATCACTGGATCTGACATATACGCCATTGCCCGCAGTTGCTATTTGCTGAAGCATCTTCTCATTAAGTTTACTGATGACAATATTTCCCTCACGGTCTTTCAGGTAAGACTTTTGCCCTCCTGCTCCTGTAACCGGTATTGGTACTCCTTCCGGATGCCCTATCCCGATTGTATTCACCTTAATTCCCTTCTCAGCGGCCATCCGGGCAGCCTGAACTGCATCATCCTCATGGTTCTCGCCATCAGTGATAAGAATTAAAGCTTTACTCGATTCAGGCGCCGGAGTGAACGAGTTTATTCCCAGTTCTATAGCCGAACCAATTGCGGTTCCCTGCACAGGCACAATATCAGTATTTATTGTTGAAAGAAACATTTTTGCAGAAACATAGTCAGTTGTAATAGGCATTTGTACATATGCTTTTCCGGCGAAAACTATTAATCCGATTTTGTCGTTCACCAGCTGGTCAACAAGTTTTGAAATGGCCTGTTTGGCTCTCTCAAGCCTGTTGGGTTGAATGTCTTCAGCCATCATACTGTTTGACACATCGAGAGCAATGATAATCTCGACGCCTTCCCTTTTCACTTCACGCAATTTTGATCCGAACTGAGGACGGGCAATTCCTATCATCAATGCAAGCAAAGCAAATATCTGAATTATATATTTTATTACAGGCCTGCCGGACGAAGACTCAGGCATCAGCTGTGCAATGACATCAGGGTTGCCAAATCTGTTCAGGTCCTTTTTCTTCCTGTATATAATATATATAAGTAAAAGCAATAGAACCGGTATTGCTATCAGAAAGTACAGATTGTTAATATTTCCAAATCTAAACATACCCGGTTTATGCTTTTATGGTATATTTCTCAGAACAGTTTTTCTTATAATTATTTCAAACAGCATCAGAATAACAGCCCCCAGTCCATATGCAAGATACTCCTCCTCCTTTTTGCTATATTCCCTGACATCTATCCTTGATTTTTCCATCTGATCAATTTCTTTATATATTTCAACCAGTTTTTGATTATTGGTCGCCCTGAAATACTTTCCGTCAGTAGTTTTAGCAATTTCTTTCAGGATACCCTCGTCTATCTCAACCGGAACCTGTCTTATCTGAACTCCGTAAGGTGTCTGAACAGGTGCCGGGGCGGTTCCCCGGGTCCCGACACCGATTGTGTATACCCTGATATTAAACGTTTTTGCAATTTCCGCTGCAGTTAGAGGCGCAATAGATCCCCTGTTATTGACGCCATCTGTCAGCAAAATAACAACCTTACTTTTAGCTTTACTGTCTTTTAAACGGGCGACGGCATTTGCAAGCCCCATCCCAATGGCTGTACCATCTTCGATCATTCCGCTTTTAATGTCCTGAAAAAGATTTATCAATACAGCATGGTCGGTTGTGAGGGGGCACTGGGTAAAGCTTTCTGCACTATAGACAACCAGCCCGATCCTGTCTGCCGGTCGGCCTGAAATAAACTCCATTGCAACTGCTTTGGATGCTTCCAGCCTGTCAGGTTTAAAATCCTGTGCAAGCATACTGCCTGAAATATCAAGAGTAATAATAATATCTATTCCTTCGGTATTTACATCCTGCCATTTATTTATTGATTGGGGTCTGGCAATAACAACTATTATAAGTGCCACAATAATCAGCCTGATTGCAAAAAGTATATGCCGGATCCAGTATTTCGCCGTCCTGCCGGCACCTGCAAAGCCTTTCAGGGTTGAAAAACTGATTGCCGCATTAGCTTCCCTGTCCTTCCAGATGTACCATGCTATCAGCGGTATCAGAAGAATTAACAGATACAAAAACTCCGGATTTGCGAAGGTAATTTTATCCATTGACTGTTGTTTCTTCAGGTATTTGAACCTGCGATTCTGTTTTTTCCTGATCTATTGACACGGGCTTTGTATTTCGCACAAAAACATAAGCATTATCAAGATTAACTTCATTATCAGAAGGCACCGGTTTTTCTTTAGCAAACTTAACCAGGTCAGCCAGGTTAAGCAGCTGCTTCAGAATATCATATAAATTCCGGTCATCATACCCGGTTTTTTTCCACGATTGCAATATATCATCACTAGTCTGCTCCATTGCCGGGATGTTAAATCTCCGTTCAATGTAATTCCTTATTATTTCCGTAAGGCGGGTATAATATTGTTTGTATTCATTGCGCTGCCAAAGTTTTGCTTCCATGAGCTCATCCAGCTCACGCAGGGCGATTATATGGGCAGGTTCCCCGGGCTTTGCCCTGATGAATACTGGCTCTTTTCTCTTTCTCTTTCTCAAAAGATAGAGTACAAAGTATGTCAGAACAGCTATTCCAATTGCAATCAGAATAAAGGGATATATTTCAGCGAAACTTACCGGTACATTAATGGGCTGTTTGATATCACGGATCACTGAATCAAGAGGAACGGTATTTACTGCAAGGAAGACAGGATTTGAGTAAAGACTGTCTTTCCAGTCGGCTGAAGTCAAAGTAAACGGCAGTGGAGTTATCTCATAAATCCCTGAATCAAAACAGGTTAGCAATATTTTACGTTTCAATTCAAGGCGGTCATTCGCGACAAGTGTATCGATATTGCTTTGTCTTAAAACCTCGATCTTCCCGGCGAGAGAATCACCAATTTCAGGAAAACCGACTTCTATCCCGGCTGGATAGCTTACTAAAAGATTGAGATTAAACTGGTCACCTATGGTAACCTGGTCAGTATCCAGTTTAGCCCTGATCTCGACATACTGAGAGCGAACACCTGCCGGAATTATCAGCCAGCACATAACCAACGCTATTTTCAGAATCTTTTCCACCAAACCTTTATATTTTATTATTTCCCCAATCATTTTCAATAAATCTTAACTCTGTTCTTCACTGTTCACTGTTCACTCTTCACAGTTCACTCTTCCCCCATGCTCTTCGCTCTTAGCTTCTTCCCCCATGCCCCATGCTCTATGCTCTTTTTTTGAAGAGATTCATCAAAGGCTTTACGTAGTCCTCATCAGTCCTCATTCTTGCAGAATCAATCCCATACCTGTTAAACAGCTCAGACAGCCTTAACTGTTCCTGATTCCACCACAGAGAATAATTTTCCCTGGTTTTCTTATTACTGGAATCAATCCACAACAATTTTCCTGTTTCGGCATCTTTTACATGTATTAAACCGACCGGAGGGATTTCCTGTTCCCTTATATCATATATATTAAGTGCAATAATGTCATGCTTTTTGCCGGCAATTTTTAAAGCATCTTCATAATTCTCATCAATAAAATCAGAAATAATAAATGCAGTGCTTCTTTTCTTAATTACGTTTGTAAAATATCTTAAAGCCTCTGTAAGATTAGTGTTCCGGTCAGCAGGTTCAAAATTTATAAGTTCACGTATGATCCTCAGAATATGTTGTCTCCCTTTTTTGGGAGGTATGAATTTTTCAATGCGGCTGCTGAACATGATCATACCGATTTTGTCATTATTCTGAATTGCTGAAAAAGACAGGACAGCTGCAATTTCTGTTATCAGGTTCTTCTTCAGCTGAGATATTGTACCAAAATTCCTTGAACCGCTTACATCAACAATCAACATAACGGTCAGTTCCCTTTCTTCTTCATAAATCTTGATATAGGGATGATTAAACCTTGCTGTAACATTCCAGTCAATATTCCTGATATCATCTCCATACTGGTAGTCCCGGACTTCACTAAACGCCATACCTCTGCCTTTAAAAGCACTATGGTACTCACCTGCGAAGATGTTTTTTGAAAGTCCGCGGGTCTTTATTTCAATTTTCCTTACCTTTCTAAGTAATTCTGTTGCTTCCACTTCAGGTTGACTTTAATTACTTATTCTGTTTATTTACAAGAACAGAGAAGTACCATTTCTCTTTTTTCAGAGTGATCAGGTATTTGTTAACACCTGATTGAAAATTCCAGGATCCTGCGCTGCTCCTTGTATATTTCTGGTTTAACTCTCTTTCTACCTGTCTCAGGTATGAATAATCATAAATCGTTTTATAAAACCTGCAGGTATCATTTTCATCAAATACAAACAAAACGGTTTGGGTACTGTTTCTATCAATATATTTTAAAAGATTATATACAGTATTCCTGGACGACTGGTCGATATGAACATCTTTCCGTTCAGAGCTCATTAGCAGCTTCACTTCATCTTTATGTTTTCCGATGAATTCCTGACCATTACAGATAAACTGTACCAACGATAATAATATTATAAGAAGATACCTGAACATATTTCGTTTAAAGTTAGATCCCGATATTCATCGGGACAAGGTTTAGATCCCGATATTCATCGGGACAAGGTTTATGGGACTTCAATGGTGTTAAGTACATCGGTTATGATGTTATCCGTTGTAATATTTTCTGCTTCGGCTTCATAGGTTAGTCCAATCCGGTGCCGCAAAACATCATGACACAAAGCCCTGACATCTTCAGGAATTACATAACCACGCCTCTTAATAAATGCATAAGCTTTGGCACCGAGAGCAAGATAAATACTTGCCCTCGGGGAACCACCATATTGTATCATATTCTTATACTTCTCCAGATTATACTGGTCGGGATAACGGGTAGAAAATACAATATCCAGGATATACTTTTCAATTTTTTCATCCATATACACTTCCTTGACGAGACTTCTGGCTTTAAGAATGTCACCTGGTTTGATAACTTTCTTTGCCACCGGAAACACCTGTCCAAGGTTTTCCCTCATAATGAGTTTTTCCTCATCCCGGTCCGGATAGCTAATTACCACTTTCAGCATAAACCTGTCGACCTGGGCTTCAGGCAAAGGATATGTCCCCTCCTGTTCAATTGGATTCTGTGTCGCCAGCACCATGAAAGGCTGCTCGAGCTTATGGGATTCATTTCCAATAGTGACCTGTTTTTCCTGCATTGCTTCAAGCAGTGCACTCTGGACCTTTGCAGGAGAACGGTTAATCTCGTCCGCCAGAATAAAGTGCGCAAAGATTGGCCCTTTCCTTACAGTGAAATTTTCCTGCTTCTGGCTATAGATCATTGTTCCAATCAGATCAGCCGGTAGCAGGTCAGGAGTGAACTGGATCCTGTTGAATTTTGCGTCAATTGTACTTGCCAGGGTGTTCACAGCGAGAGTTTTTGCCAGTCCTGGCACACCTTCAAGCAGGATATGCCCGTCGGACAGTAAACCAATGAGAAGACTTTCTACCAGATGCTTCTGTCCTACAATCACCTTGCCGATTTCTAAAGTGATCATATCGACAAATGCACTTTCTTTTTCTATTTTCTCATTTAATTCTTTGATGTTTATGTCTGCCATAATTTATGAAGTATTGTAAGTAATTAAAATATCCAGGCTTTTAGTTTTTCAAATTTTATGCCAATAAAACCGCAAATTTAATCATCTGTAAATAATAAGAACCTGTGAAGTATCAACAGGGTAGTTAAAAAAAGTTAAAGGGTGCTAAAAAGGTTTAAAAGTTATAAGGTTGAAAGGTTACAAGGTTACAGGGTACAGGGTACAGGGTACAGGGTACATAGTTAATTGTGACAATTTTGCATTTTTATAATTGAAATGTCCGAACGGGATTATATATTTAGACTTTGTAACAGGTTAAGACCGATTTGAAAACGAGGTATTTTATAAGATTAAGTTATACAGGGACTCATTATCATGGGTGGCAGATCCAGCCGAACTCGAAAACTGTGCAGGAGATAATTAACCAGGACATGAGTATTATACTGGATGAAGAAATTGAAGTTACTGGAGCGGGAAGAACAGATGCAGGTGTACATGCCACGAAGTTTTTTGCACATTTTGATTCGTTAAAGAGTGATCTTCAAAATGATTTAAACGTTGTGTTCAGAATCAATGGCAAGCTTCCAAAAGATATAGCAGTTCATGAAATCATAAAAGTCAGGCCTGATGCTCATGCAAGGTTTGATGCTGTTTCAAGGACATACGAATATCATATTGTGCGCAAAAAAGATCCCTTCCTTACTGAACTTGCACACTATGTTTATGGTGATCTTGATTTTGAATCGATGAATAAGGCAACTGCCCTTTTGATAGAAGTTTCAGATTTTACAAGTTTCAGTAAGGTGGATACAGATGTAAAAACCAATATTTGCAAAGTCATGAATGCAGAGTGGAACTTTAGTTCTGAAAAGATGATCTTCACGATCACAGCAGACAGGTTCCTGAGAGATATGGTACGTGCGATCGTGGGTACAATTCTGGATATAGGTTTTGGCAGGATAACTGTTGATGAATTCCAAAAGATTATTGATATAAAGAACAGGTCTGCTGCAGGCAATTCAGCTCCCGCCAAAGGGTTATTCCTGGTAGATATACAATACCCTCCGGAGATATTTATAAGATAATAAGCAGTTGGTCAGGTAACCATAGTTGAAAAAT
>JBGPAO010000010.1:0-23829 GCA_041480755.1 Bacteroidia bacterium | reverse complement strand
TATGTCCGAAATTATACTCACCATTAATTCCGAAGGATATAATCTCAGATCTGAAATTAAGGTTACGCTGTGGAGACTTGAAAGACCTTTCATTGCCAGTCAATGAACCTGTATAGAACGCAAAATTCCCAAGGAAATTCCTCTTTTTATCAATATAAGTTGAAACATTTATCCTGAAGGCATAATTGCCCACCATCGGATTTATAAAATTGTTTTTCACATCACCATAAAAATTCACTATCCCAACCCCAAATCCGATTACCGGCTTATATACAGGATTCTCCACTATTATTTCTTTCCTCAGAAGTGAATCAATATCCACATCTTCCTGGGCCAGAACTCTGACAACAGGTAATATCAGCAATCCCGATAATATGAAAAGTATCCTGGTTCTCATTCAGTTGAGCTTGGATTGTACAATAAAACCAAGAACGTCTTAAAAACCATTGTCATCCCGAAGGAGTGCAACGACTGAGGGATCTCGCAGATTCCACAGTGATCTAAATCTTAGATAATCTTTATTAATTACGAGTTCCCTTGGTCGCTTCGCTCCCTCGGGATGACCTGTCTCATCTTTATTTTCAGCAGACCCTCTCTTCATCCCTCCCTTTCTCCTTCGCTTTTTCTCTCCCTCTCTCCTGCCCCATGCCCCATGCCCCATGCTCCCTGCTTCTTAGTTCTTACCCCCGAGTCTCCATGCATCCCGGACTTCGATCCTTTGCCCGTTCTGGTAAGCGACAATGAAAGCTCCCCTTATCCTTTTATTGGTAATCAACATGTCCCTGTAGGCTTTTGCATCGCTGTACTTCGCAAATGAACCTATTGAGTACTTGTACCAGCCGTCATGGAATTCCAGGAGGACCGGCCTGTCAAGATTATATTTCTTGTAATTGCTTAATGGATCAACTATTCTGTGTGTTGCTGCCAGCTGTACACGATAATAAATCCCTGCTTCCACAGGCAGAGACAGGGTTGGCGGGATATCGCTGTATCTCCTCCCCTGTTCCTTCTGGATCGGGGAGGATTCCTTCAGAGGTGCCGGCTGTTTTTCTTCTGTAATTGTCCGGGACTCGCTGCCAGTAACTGTTGCATCTGCAATGGGTTTAGATTCCTTCTGCAAATTTTCAGTGGTTTCCGTAGTTGCCGTTTGTGTTTTGGGTGGTACGGTTCCCGACAGGTATTGTTCAACATTTTGTTCAGTGACACCAGCAAGATCCATATCCTTTTGAACGATATCGATCACTATATTCCTTCCTTCGTCAATATATGACAACTGTCCCTTTATGGATATTTCGGAAAGAACTCTTGCTGATAACGGGATAAGCCTGTAGGAAACAACGAAACCCGGTTCAGGAGGAAGATTCATCCAGACAAACTTGGCCATTCCATCCTTAAAGGTAAAAATACCTTCTTTTGAATCCATGCTTCTGGCTTCGAAGCCTTCAGGGATCTGTTCTTCGATTTTTGCAAACTTGTTCATCTCTTTTTTGTAAACTAAAAGCCTGACAATAAACTCATTCCCTGTTGTTGTTTTGTAAGGTTTCTGCCTTATGCACGAAATATTAAATGCTGATCCGGCCGTTGCTTTTTCGGCAGAAATAACTTTTTCATATTCTGAAATATCTACCTGAAGACTTGCATTTACGGCAGGCGATGGTTGTATAATTATTGGATCCGATTTTACTTCCACCGATTTTCTTTCGTCGTTTTCAACATATGAAAATTCCCCCGGAATAGTGAATTGCCCTTTTAATCTCTGATCAACCATCACTTTATAGCCAATATTGATTACTTCCTGTGGCGGAAGTTTCAACCAGATAAAACGTAGTCTTTGTTTGTCGAAACTAAAATCGGCTGTGCCAGAATTTACTGCTGACGCTGTAAGTCCGGCAGGCAATTCCTGCTGAAATCTTGAAAATTCCTCAAGCCCCCCCTTCTGGATTACAACATTTACATTGAATTCCTTACCAGCTTCCACTTTTCCCGGGATATCCAATTTCACGGATATACCTGCCTGTGCAAAAATTAATGCTGGCAATATCAGGCCCGGGCATAACAAACATAATAATTTCTTAATCATTAGATTTTCAGTGTTTTGCAAAATTAATGCTTAAATATCAGCATTTTTTTAAAACAAATCATAAAAATGAATTAACAACCAACAGGATCAGAAATTCGGACTGAGCAAATATTTGGAATAAAATTCATCGATAAGATCAACAGCATCCTCCGCTGTATCGACAAGTTTGAATATCTCAAGATCCTCCTCACTTATGTTGTGTTCTCTCTCCAGCATTACCTTTCGGATCCAATCTATCAGGCCTTCCCAATATGAAATTCCGACAAGTACGATAGGAAACCGGCCGGTTTTCTCAGTCTGAATCAGAGTGATGGCTTCAAACAGCTCATCAAACGTACCGAATCCTCCCGGAAGGACGATGAATCCCTGGGCATATTTCATGAACATTACTTTTCTGACAAAGAAATGATCAAATGTGATGAGTTTATCAGGATCGATGAAAAGATTGGCCTCCTGTTCAAATGGCAGTGCAATATTAATCCCTACAGATCTTCCTTTGCCTCTTTTGGCACCCATGTTAGCTGCTTCCATGATGCCTGGCCCACCGCCGGTTATGACCCCGAATCCGCGTTGCGTAAGTTTAAAAGCTATCTCTTCTGCCATTGCAAAATACTTGCTGTCAGGGCCGGTTCTTGCAGAGCCAAAAATTGAAACACAGGGGCCAATCCTTGCAAGTTTTTCAAAACCTTCCACGAATTCAGATATGATCTTAAAGATCTTCCATGAATCGGCTGTTAATATCTCATTCCAGCTTTTCTCCTCAAAGGCGCTTTTTATTAACTCTTCATTAGCCTGAACTGACTTCCTGTACTTTTTTTCCGTTTTACTCATAATTAAATATTTTTTAGATTTATTCAGCCCGATTAAATCAAAGGTATCTATATTCTCCCTATTTTTTATCCGTGATTGTTATGGTTGCTGCAATTCTCTTTTAAGAAACTGCGAGGTATAACTGTTTTTGCAGCTGACAATCTCTTCAGGCATTCCTTTGCACATTACTTCACCACCCCTGAGCCCGCCATCTTTACCAAGGTCAATAATATAATCAGCGAATTTGATGACATCCATATTATGTTCAATTACAATAACTGTATTTCCCTTATCAACAAGTTTGTTGAGCACATTAAGCAGGACCCGTATATCCTCAAAATGGAGTCCTGTTGTGGGTTCATCAAGCATATATAATGTCCGTCCTGTGTCTTTCTTGGCAAGTTCCGCTGCCAGTTTTACACGCTGGGATTCGCCTCCTGAAAGAGTAGTTGAAGGCTGGCCAAGTGTTATATACCCCAGCCCTACATCCTGCAGGGTCTTTAGTTTTTTCGCTATGGATGGGATGTTCTTAAAGAAATCTACAGCCATGGTGATAGTGAAATTAAGCACTTCGCTTATATTATATCCCCGGTACCTGATTTCAAGCGTTTCCCTGTTATAACGTTTTCCGTTGCAGGATTTACACAGTACATAAACATCCGGGAGGAAATTCATTTCGATAGTTTGCACACCTGCGCCCTTGCATTCTTCACATCTTCCCCCGGCCACATTAAATGAAAACCTGCCTGCCTTATATCCCCTGATTTTTGCTTCCGGTGTCTGTTCAAATAGTTTCCTGATATCAGAAAACACTCCCGTATAGGTTGCAGGATTCGACCTGGGTGTCCTGCCCAGGGGTGATTGATTAACCTCTATGACTTTATCAATATATTCAATTCCCGTCAGTGAACCATACTTCAGGGGTTCCTTGAAAGAACGGTATAGCTTTTTGCTAAGTATCGGATGAAGGGTATCATTAACCAGCGATGATTTCCCGCTACCTGATACGCCTGTAACACAGATGAATACACCCAGGGGAAATTCAACTGAGATATTTTTTAGATTATTTCCGCTTGCATTGTGAAGTATAAGCCTTTGGCCATTTCCTTTTCGCCTTTCCCTGGGAACCTCTATTTTCTTCAGGTTATCCAGATACATTCCTGTCAGTGTTCCTGATTTTCTTATCTGTTCAGGGGTGCCGGCTGCCACAATCTCGCCCCCGTGTTTTCCTGCTGTTGGTCCCATATCAACGACATGGTCGGCTGAACGGATCATTTCTTTATCATGCTCAACCACTATGATAGAATTCCCGTTGTCGCGCAGGTCTTTAAGTGCCTGTATCAGCTTAAGATTATCCTTCTGATGAAGGCCTATACTTGGTTCATCAAGTATATACAGGACATTAACCAGCTGTGAGCCAATCTGGGTTGCCAGCCTGATCCGTTGGCTTTCCCCTCCTGAAAGGCTGGCGGAGCTCCTGTTAACGCTAAGGTAATCAAGTCCTACATTAATCATGAACATGAGCCTGCCTTTTAACTCCTTTATGATTTCAGCAGCAATTGCTTTCTGGCGGCTTGATAGATGTGATTCCACATTATCGAACCACCCCCAAAGCTCAATAATATCCATCGACGCCAGTTCCGAAATGTTTTTATTATTTATCCTGAAATGCAGGGCTTCTTTATGTAACCTTGCTCCATTACATTCGGGGCAAACAACTTTTCTTATATACTGATCCGCCGGAAGGTTTTCTTTATTGGAATTTTGTTCATACTGGTAAGTGGAATGAATATAATTCACAATCCCGTCAAAACTCAGGAAATAATTTGAGGTGTTCCCAAGTGGAGTATTCTGAAGTTTAAAAGACTCCTCCGAACCATAAAGGATCTTGTTGAGGGCTTCTTCCGGTATGTTTTTTACCGCAGTGTCGAGGCTAAAGTTATATTTGGCGGCAATGGCTTCAAGCTGCCAGAAAATCAGTGTATTCCTGTACGATCCAAGGGGTTCGATCCCTCCTGAACGGATGCTTTTATCGGGATTCGGTATGATTTTCCTGATATCCACCTCATTGATTTCACCCAGTCCGTTGCAGTGATGGCATGCACCCTGTGGAGAGTTGAAAGAAAATGTATGAGGGGCAGGTTCATTATATGATATACCGCTTGTGGGACACATAAGATGCCTGCTGTAATAAACCGGTTCATCTTTTTCTGACAATATAAGCATCATGGTTCCTTTGCCCTGATCCAGTGCTGTTTTCACTGACTCAGCCAGTCGTTTCGGATCATCTCCGACGGTCAGCCTGTCGACGACAATTTCTATATTATGTGTTTTATAACGGTCAACTTTTAGTCCATGGACAAGTTCAGTTACAGATCCATCTATACGGCAATACAGAAATCCCTTTTTACGAAACTGTTCAAACAGCTCCCTGTAATGCCCTTTGCGGCCCCTGACCATAGGCGCCATTATCATTATACCTGAACCTTTAAATCTTTCAGCAACCAGTTTTACGATTTTGCTATCGGTATATTTGACCATTTTCTCATCTGTAACCCATGAATAGGCCTCGCCTACCCTGGCATATAGAAGGCGCAGGAAATCATATATTTCAGTAATGGTCCCGACAGTGGACCGGGGATTCTTCGAGGTTGTTCTTTGCTCAATTGATATAACAGGACTGAGGCCTGTTATCATGTCAACATCAGGTCTTTCCATACTGCCCAGGAATTGCCTGGCATAAGCTGACATAGTTTCCAGGTATCTTCTTTGTCCTTCAGCATAAATTGTATCGAAAGCAAGCGAAGATTTGCCGCTTCCGCTTAATCCCGTAATAACAGTAAGCCTGTTCCGTGGTATCTCAACATCAATATTCTTAAGGTTGTGAACACGGGCTCCCATTACACGAATATATTCGTCATCCTCCAGGAATTCCTTATTTGCAGTTTTCCGGGCCAAGATTCTAAATGGTTTTTAAGGTATTAAATATCAGATATATCGCGGCTGCTCAGTCCATCTTTGGGTATCCTGATATAATAAGTCTTGTTATGAGGATTCGCAAGCTTTTTGTCCCTCAGCCATGGATTAAAGATCTTAAGTACCTTGTAATTAATTCCATATTTTGATGAAAAATCAGCAAAATCTTCGACAGGACCGTCCACGGTGACTTCATATGAAGGGATCACCGGATACAGGTCTTTGTCTCCGGCGTAGAAACCATATTGTTCAGGATTTGAAAGAATAAGCTTAAGCGCAAGGGCCCTGTATATGTACCTTCCTGTTTCCTCATTCAGCAGTAAATCATAGTAAAAATCTGATTTCTGTCGTTCTATCTGTTCATTAAGTCCTGATCTCCCAATATTGTAACTCGCTGCCGCCATGGTCCATGATCCGTACCGCTCATAAGATTCTTTTAGAAATATGCAGGCAGCCTCAGTAGATTTTTCAATATGGTATCTTTCATCCACCTCGTCATTTACCTCAAGCCCGTAATCACTGGCGGTTCCATTAACAAACTGCCAGAATCCGACAGCCTGCTGCGGAGAAACCACGTTTGTAAGATCGCTTTCTGCAACAGCCAGGTATTTCATATCTTCAGGAACACCGTTTTGCCTGAGTACTTTTTCAATCATCGGGAAATACCTGTTTGCCCTTTTAATCAACAGCATCGTATGAGACTGCCAGTAAACATTTATAAGTAATTCGCGATCGAGATCTTCTTTAACATCAAAATATTCAAGAGGTACTTTTTCACCCGCAAATCTAAGCTTTGCGGGTAATTCAACCGGATAAACCGAATATCTCTTATCGGTATTAGTGGCGGAGTTTCGGGTAGTTGTATCATCCCTGCCGGCAGATACAAATAAATTTATAATTATTATTCCTGCTGCAATTATTCCTAATCCACAGGCTATCCGACAGGTTCTAATGGTATTTATACTCATATCTATTCTATCATTTAATCAACGGGAGCGAGAGACAAAAATAGCTTTTTTTGGTCAATTGGGGATGAGAATAAGTGAAGATGAGGACAGGATCAGAAATTATATCTCAGACCTGTGAAAATACCAAATGAATATGGGTAGGATCTTATTACCGAAGATTGGTTTATTGAGTTGAGATAATAGTGGAAAGTAGGTTCCAGGTTGATATTTAAATGTTCCGAAATGGTATAATCCAATCCGAGTCCGACAATACTGCTGTAGTTAAATGGCTTAATATCAGTGGTTTTACCTATTTTTTCCCTGTCGCCGTTGCCATGATAGTAAGTGTTGCTGCCAACCAGAAGGTTAGTGCTCAAACCACCCAGGAAATTGAATCCTATTTTTCTGTCAATCAACCTGTATCTTAAAATAAGAGGAACCTCGATGTACTCAAAACTCTGTATTATCTTTCCGCTGTTAACCTGTAAGTCAGTCTCACTGACATCTGCTAAATTCATATGATTCTTGCGTTCTCCTTTGTTTGTCACGTAATCCACTGATGGATTATTTTCGATGTCAATTGTACCTGAAGAATTGTTTATAGAATAAAATTTTGTATTTGAACCGGCATACGCTGTCGTATTCTCAAAAACGTAAGCATTGTCAACATTCATACCATATCTTGAATAATAAACACCTGACTGGAGGGATAACCTCTTTAGCGGGGAATAATTCACATTTATGCCGCCTGAATAGGCCAGGGTGCCGGATTCAGACTGGTTGAAATTATCTGCCAGCGCCATGGATTCATTCTGTGTTTCAATGCTCCGGTAACTGTACATAGGTGAAACCTGAGTTCCGATTGCCCATCTGTTTTCCTGGTTTTCCTCTTCAGAAGGAATATTCAGGGCATATAAATCTGCATCAGGTTTTAACTCAGGAATCACGACCTGTTGATCTGATTTGCCCTCCATTTTGTATCCTGAGTGCCTGATTTCCATGCCTGGTATTTTATGTTCAAGTTGCCCAATAGATTTACTTTGGACTGAAGTCACCATCGGTCTCTGAAATGAGGTGGCCAGAAAATCGCTTGTTCCCTGAACCTGATCAGGTTGCAATTCTTCAGAAACTGTAACATCATGTGGACCATCATTAAGTCCGGGAGAAAATACAAAATGAGCAATTACATCTTTCGATTTCAAATCTGGTGATACCTCCACCTGTGATTCCCCTTCAGCCAATTTCTGATCTGCTAATTCTCCTTCTGGTGAATCTCCTTTGGTTATTGAAGTTCCTTCCTTAACTCCGGTCTCAGTTTTAGTCTTATCTCCTGAAATTAATTTTTCCCTGATTGTATTCCTGGCAATAAAATAACTCACTGAAAGGACAGTAAGTATGGCGATTCCGGCTGCTATTCTTGAGATCCACAAAGTCATTTTTCTTTTCCTCTCAAGATAAAGGTTCTCCTTTATGTTGTCCCACACTTCAACCGGAGGTTCAGCATCAAAATTTCTTAATCTGTCCCTGAATATCCTGTCAATATTTTTTTCTCCGCTGCTCATAGTTCATAATCCTTTATTTTCCGATGAATTATAATAACGTTTCACTTTTTTCTGCATTATTCCCCTTGCCCTTGCCAGGTTGGATTTTGAAGTCCCGACTGTTATACCCAGCATTTCGCTTATCTCCTTATGGGCGTAGCCTTCAATTGCATACAGGTTGAAAACCATCCTGTATCTTGGAGGCAGCTCCTGCACCAGTTTAACAAGGTCTTTTGCAGAAAGGTTATCGAACACCTCTTCATATATTAACTCCTCTCTCTTCACATCTTTTTCTGTTAAAGGATACAGATGAAGGTGGCTCCGGTATTTTTCGAGAGCAGTATTGATCATTATTCTTCTTACCCAGCCCTCAAAAGACCCCCTTTCATCAAACTGTTCCAGTTTTGAGAATACCTTGATGAAACCTTCCTGAAGAATATCTTTTGCATCATCATAACCATTTGAATATTGCAGACATACTCCAAACATCCTGGATGATAAAAGTTTATATAACTTTTCCTGGCTTCTCCTTTCCCCTGAAAGACATCCTTTAATTATATCTTTCAAATCGTCCACCAAAAGCATTTAGTGAGAAATAAATTATAAATTTATTATAAATTCTGGTGGACAAAAAGTCTGCCACATCTATCTTTCTGCTTTCATTCAAATATGAGATGAAGATTATTGGTCAAAGGTTGCGTTATAATAAAACAAACGCAACCATTCTTAACAGAAATACATCTTACAATAAGAAATTTTTATTTACAGATATGAAAAGAACTATTATAATAACAGGTATAATATTAGGAATGATTGTTTCAGGGCAATCCTGTGACCGTTTCAAAGACAATCCGGAGCCTAAAAAGATGAACCTCACAAAGAAATCACTTGAGCTTATAGAGTCTGATAATAATTTCGGGCTGGAATTTTTTCAGAAAGTCTCGACCGCCAATACTACAGAAAATATTATGGTTTCTCCCTTAAGTGTTGCACTTGCACTGGGTATGACCTATAACGGTGCAGAAGGGACTACCAGGGATGCGATGAAAGAGACTCTGAAGCTTGGCAGCATGACCGATGAAGAGATCAATGCATCATACAAAAGCATTATTGACCAGCTCCTTAAGCTTGACCCGAAGGTAATTTTAAATATCGCTAATTCAATCTGGTATAAATTAGACTTCCAGGTACAAAATGAATTTATACAGCTTAATAAAGACTATTATTATGCGGAGGTCAATGAGCTGGATTTCCTTGCTCCTGATGCAAAGGACATTATAAACGAATGGGTTAATGAAAAAACGAAAGGGTTGATTCCTGCCATAATAGATAATATCCCACCTGAAGCTGTTATGTACCTTATTAATGCGATTTATTTTAAGGGAGTCTGGATGTACGAATTCGACCCGGATGACACCAGGGAACAGGATTTCTATTCTGAGAATGGGATGACCCAGAAGGCAGATATGATGCAGATGGAAGGAGATCTGCCCTATATGAGCAATGACCTTTTCGATGCGATTTCGCTTCCATATGGTGACGGGCAATTCAATATGTTTATAATGCTGCCAAAAACAAATAAAACGACCGGGGATATTGTTACAGAACTGAATAATGATAACTGGAATACATGGATCAATAGTCTTGTCATACAGAAAGTTGTTGTTAAATTGCCAAAATTTAAATTCGAATTTTTCAGGTTGATTAATGACGATCTTACTGACATGGGAATGGGTATCGCATTTGATCCGGATAATGCAGACTTCAGTGGAATTAATCCTGACAATGAATTATACATCAGCCGGGTTTTGCATAAGACTTTCATAGAAGTCAATGAAGAAGGCACGGAAGCGGCGGCCGTCACAGCTGTCGAAATAGGCACAACTTCTGTCGGACCCGAACCAAATATCAGGTATTTTACTGCCGATCATCCGTTCCTTTTTGCGATACGCGAGAACAGCAGCGGGACAATACTTTTTATGGGAAGGGTTAATCAGCCGTAGAAGAGTTCCGGGTTCCGGGTTCTTGGTTCCGGGTTCAAGGTTCCGGGTTCGCGGTTGAGGAGCCTCTGACTGCCATTCAGAGGTTGACAGATTCACTGTTCACTGTTCACTGCTCACTCTTCGCCGTTCACTGTGCTGAGATTGAAAGTTGCTGTAAGAAATTTGAAATAAAGAGCGAAAACTTAAATACTTTTATATAATGATATTGAAATCGGTAATAAGGATAGGGTGGTTAATGACAGTGTTTTCTGTTATTTGCCTTATTGATTCTGGTTGCGATAAAATGAGCGATCAGACATTTATCAGTCCTGATATGGTTCACGGGGTAGTTAAAGACATGAGTGATTCAACCGGATGCGGACTGGTAATTGAACTGGATGATGGTACGGTTATCGTGCCTTACCAGCTTGATACAAGTATGCAGCTGGCTGAAGGGCAGGAAGTTGAAATTGCATATTCAGAAATCCCTGCAAATAGTAATTCATGCAGTGCAGGAGTAGTTGCTGATGTCACCTGGCTGGAACAGACCGGATGCAGCCCTATTATTCCGCTTAAGCCGGATATATCTTCCGTTTCCAACAAGCTCCCTTCGGATCCTTTCACAATCGGAGGTGCAAAAATTAATGGCGACTGTCTTGAAATATTACTTTCCTTCAGCGGAGGATGCCAGGCCCATGAATTTATTATGACATACCAGAAATTGCCAAGTTTCGACAAATACTCCGGAAAACTTACCCTGGGACATAACAGCCATGGAGATATGTGTGAAGCATACATAACACAGAGCGTTTCTTTCGATCTGGCGCCTTTAAAGGAACCGGATAAAGAAATGGTAAGGCTTATCCTGGTAAAGGAAGGAGATAAAGAAAATTATCAGCTTATTATAGATTATTATTATAAGAAATAAACTGAAACTGGTATCAGGTATAAATTCAGCCGTCCTTAAGATCCCGGACGGCTTTTTTATTTACAAAATCAGATATTGATTACTTCGTCATATGCAGCTGCTGAAGCCTCCATTAAAGCTTCGGACATGGTCGGGTGCGGATGAATGGATTTTATAATCTCATAACCGGTTGTTTCCAGGTTGCGCGCAACGACCATTTCTGCAATCAGTTCAGTTACCCCGGCCCCGATCATATGAGCGCCAACCAATTCGCCGTATTTAACATCAAAAATAAGCTTGACAAAACCTTCTTTATGTCCGGCCGAGCTTGCTTTTCCTGATGCGCTGAACGGGAATTTTCCTATCCTGATATCCCAACCGGCGTCCCTGGCAGCTTTTTCAGTCAGCCCCACAGAAGCTATCTCAGGACGGGTATAAGTACAACCGGGAATATTGTCGTAGCGGATCGGATGGGGATTTTTGCCTGCGATCTTTTCTACGCAGAGGATTCCTTCTGCGGATGCTTTATGGGCCAGGGCAGGTCCGTGAACAATGTCGCCAATAGCATAAATTCCTTCCACAGTGGTTCTCATAAATTCATCCACGTTTATTTTGCCTTTTTCAACTCCAATCCCTGTTTCTTCCAGGCCCAGGTTTTCAAGATTTGGTGTGATCCCTACGGCTGAAAGAACAACATCAGCTTCCGTTTCTTCACTTCCTTTGGCTGTCTTTATTTTCACTTTACATTTTTCTCCGCCTGTATCAATTGATTCAACAGTTGATGAAGTCATTACGGTCATGCCTGATTTCTTAAATGACCTCTCAAGCTGTTTCGATATCTCTTCATCCTCGAGAGGGACAATGGCTGGCATGAATTCAACAAGAGTCACTTTTGTTCCCATTTCATTATAAAAACAGGCGAATTCACTGCCAATTGCGCCTGATCCGACAACGACCATCGAACCTGGTAATTCATTAAGAGTTAACGCTTCACGGTATCCTATCACCTTTTTGCCATCCTGCTTGAGGCCAGGCAGTTCTTTTGATCTTGCCCCTGTGGCAAGAATTATATGCAGAGCCTGATAATTCTTTTTGTTTCCGCTTTCATCAGTAACTTCTACTGTTTGTTTGCCAGCAAGCCGGCCGGTGCCCTGAATAACTTCAATCTTATTCTTCTTAAAAAGAAATTGCACTCCTTTGCTCATTCCGTCAGCAATATTACGGCTGCGTTCTATTACCTTTCCAAAGTCCGGCATCCAATTGCCTTCTATTTTTAAACCATAATCCGACGAATGTTTGATATAGTCATAGACCTCAGCGCTCTTCAACAGTGATTTAGTGGGAATGCATCCCCAATTGAGACATATCCCGCCAAGTCTTTCCCTTTCGACAACTGCTGTTTTCAGCCCAAGCTGGCTTGCCCGGATGGCAGCCACATAGCCTCCCGGCCCGCTGCCAATGACTATAAGATCATATTCCATGTTTCTGAGTTTTTGTTTTTATTTCAATGAGAAAGGAACTGCAGCCTATTCGAATTCAATTACTGGTCCCTTTTCCTCAGGTACCTCCTCCGCTGCCGGCACTTCTCCTGTCTTTGTTTTCCTTAATGACAGCACGTCACCCGGGGAAGGTTCAGTTCCTTCTTTCATAAGATTTTTCTCATAAAGCTTCTGCAGTTTGATGCCATAATGTTGAGAAATCTGGTACATAGTCTCACCTTCTGCAACTGTATGAAACTTGTATTCTACTGATGCTTTATTGCGTTTTGGCTGAATGAATAATACCTGGCCTGAATCAAGAGGAGCATTCTTTTCTATCTCATTATAGCGGGCCAGCTCGAATGGCAGTAATTTAAATTCCTCTGATACTCCAAGGTAAGTATCGCCTTTAATAACAGTAATATAGTTGATCCGGTTGAGTGTCAGTATTTTGCGCTGTGTTCCCTGAGCGGTTGCAGCCTCCCCGGATCCGGTCACGGTTTCCTCAGCTTCTGCCAGGCCTGCTTTTACTGTGCCCGAATCTGCAAGTTTTTCCTCTTCAGGCATTTCCCTCTTCTTCTTTTTCCTCAGGGGCTTGTCATAAGCAAACAATTCATTTTCTTTAATGATCCGGATAAGGTCATTTGCATAAGTCCTGTCCGTTGCATAACCTGCCTTCTCGAGCCCTCTTGCCCATCCCTTGTAATCGGTCTGATCCAGATAAAAAAGAAATACATATCTTGAACCATTCATCAGGAAATCTGTATGATCTTTATATGATTCATCTGCCGATTCATATTTCCTGAAGCATTCGTTATTATCATCATCGTCATGATATATTTTTTCGCCGCTCCAGTCATGGCATTTAATACCGAAATGATTGTTTGCCTGGCGTGCAAGGCTGCTATTCCCGTTATCGGATTCAATCATGCCCTGTGCCAGGGATATGCTTGCCGGTATACCGCTCCTTTTCATTTCAGCTATTGCAATTTCTTTGAATGCAAGTTTATATTCTTCCCGGGATTTTTTTTGACCTGTCTGAGCCGATGAATAAAAATTGGCGGCTGTCAGAACCAGGAATAGTACCAAACCGGAAAACCTCATACTTAAAAATTTTGCTAAATGTAACGAATCAAAAATACAATACTTTTGTTTAAGAAACGCTGAACCTTGTAACCTTGTAACTTATAGTATTATTCAGTAAGCACCTTCCACAGTTTATCATCCGGAGCAGGTGCGGTAATTTTAACAGGCTCATTAGTAACCGGATGGTTAAAAGAAAGTGACCTTGCATGAAGGCCAATACTGCCATCTTTCGTGGATCTTGGATAACCGTATTTCAGGTCTCCTCTCACAGGACATCCAATATCGGCCAGCTGACATCGGATCTGATGATGACGGCCTGTCAGCAGTTCAACCTCCAGCAGATAATATCTGTCAGACCTGGAAACCAGCTTATAAGTCAGGACTGAAAGTTTTGAACCCGGGGCAGGTTCTTTATAAGCATATGATTTATTAAGTTTTTCGTTTTTCTTCAGCCAATGCTCAAGACGACCTGATTCATCCGGAGGCATATTCCCGGTTATAACCCAATAGGTTTTCCTGACCTTACCTTCACTGAATAACCGGTTCATTGCTCCAAGTGACTCAACAGACCTGGCGAATAATACCACACCGCTGGCACGCCGGTCGATCCTGTGTATTATTCCTGTAAATACATTGCCTGACAATTTATATTTTTTGCTGATATATTCCCTGACCATGGTGTCTAAAGACACATCCCCGGTTTTATCCGGCTGGACAGGTTGAGAAGGCTTCTTATTTACAGCAATAATGTGGTTGTCTTCAAACAGAATATCCTCAGGCAAAATCATCTGGTTAGTATTGTTCTTTTTCGCTTGGGAATTCTCCTTGCCTGACATCTTTGATATAATGCTGTGTCGCACTTTTAATTTCGTCATACAGGTTATGGTAACGTCTCAGGAATCTTGGAGAAAAATCCTGGGTGATACCAAGCATATCATGCAACACCAGCACCTGGCCATCCACTTTCGGACCTGCACCAATACCAATGACAGGTATTCTGAGATTGGCAGCTACTTCACCTCCCAGATCGGCCGGAATTTTTTCAAGCACGAGGGCAAAACAGCCGGCCTCTTCAAGAAGATGTGCATCCTCAACCAGCTTTCTTGCTTCCTGGTCATTTTTAGCTCTTACGACATAGGTCCCAAATTTATGGATCGATTGTGGTGTCAGTCCAAGATGGCCCATGACAGGGATGCCAGCGCTGAGGATCCGTGTAACAGATTCAATTATTTCTTTCCCGCCTTCTATTTTTACACAGTGGGCACCTGTTTCTTTCATAATCCGGATTGATGATGATAGTGCTTCCTTGGAATTCCCCTGGTAGGTTCCAAATGGCAGATCAACTATAACCAGGGCTCTTTTTACTGCTCTTACCACACCTTTCGCATGATAGATCATTTCATCAAGGGTGATGGGCAGAGTAGTATCATACCCTGCCATCACATTGGACGCGCTGTCTCCTACAAGAATAGCATCAACTCCTGCCTCATCAAGAATCCTTGCCATCGAAAAATCATAGGCAGTGAGCATTGCAATTTTTTCCTGCTTCGCTTTCATTTCCTGAAGTACATGGGTAGTAACCCGGCGAACAACCTGATGTAGTGCCATAATTTTTTTCGATTTAAAGATTAACAGATTTAAAGATTTGAAGATAATCTGAGTCAGGATTCATTACCTCAACCCAGAAACCTGTCCCGATGAATATCATGACCTAACCCGGAACCTTGCCCCGATTAATATCGGGCCCTAACCCGGAACCTTGTCCCGATTAATATCGGGATCTAACTCGGAACTGGTTTTAATACAAAGTTTAAAATTATCTTTCAAATAGGGATAAAGGTTGCTGGTCTTTTTTATGAACCTGGCACTGACTTTTTGTCACACATTTACATTCTATACGGGATTGGCCAAATTATCTGGTGACAGATTAGCGTTTAATTGGCATTTTAATATTCTGGCATAATCATTGTCAATTTATAAAAATCGAACAAACTTTTTAAATATACATTATGGGCAAAATTATTGGCATTGATCTGGGAACTACAAATTCATGCGTTGCTGTGATGGAAGGCAACGAACCAGTTGTTATACCGAACAGTGAAGGAAAAAGGACCACACCTTCAATGGTAGCATTTGTTGAAAACGGTGAAAGAAAAGTCGGTGATCCTGCAAAAAGGCAGGCCATAACCAATGCAAGGAGAACTGTATTTTCAATAAAGCGGCTTATGGGTGAAACCTTTGACAAAGTGCAGGTTGAGGTTAACCGTGTTTCCTATGAAATTATCAAAGGTGAAAACAATACACCCCGGGTAAAAATTGATGACCGGAAATATACTCCACAGGAAATCTCCGCAATTATCCTTCAAAAAATGAAGAAAACCGCAGAGGATTACCTGGGTCACGAAGTTACCGAAGCAGTTATCACTGTTCCGGCTTATTTCAGTGATTCCCAGCGACAGGCTACAAAGGAAGCCGGGGAGATTGCCGGGCTTGTAGTGAAAAGAATTATTAATGAACCGACAGCAGCGTCTCTTGCTTATGGGCTTGATAAAAAGAATAAAGATATCAAAATAGCTGTCTTTGACCTTGGTGGCGGAACTTTTGATATATCTATTCTCGAATTGGGAGATGGGGTTTTTGAGGTTAAATCAACAAACGGCGATACCCACCTGGGCGGTGATGATTATGATGAAACTGTCATTAACTGGCTTGCAGAAGAATTTAAAAAAGAAGAGAATATCGATCTGAGAAAAGACCCAATGGCTTTGCAAAGGCTTAAAGAAGCAGCTGAAAAAGCAAAAATTGAACTTTCAAGCTCATCCCAGACCGAAATTAATCTCCCTTATATTATGCCGGTCGATGGTATTCCCAAGCATCTGGTAAAAACGCTTACAAGAGCTAAGTTTGAAAGCCTCTCAGATCATCTTACCCAGAGGACAATCGAACCCTGTAAGAAAGCTCTGAAAGACGCCGGATACAATGTCTCTGATATAGATGAAGTAATCCTTGTCGGAGGTGCAACAAGAATGCCGGTCATTCAGGCTTTGGTTGAAAAACTCTTTAACAAAGTCCCGTCAAAGGGTGTAAATCCTGACGAAGTTGTGGCAGTGGGTGCTGCAATACAGGGTGGTGTGCTTACCGGTGAAGTTAAAGATATACTTTTGCTTGACGTAACACCTTTGTCACTTGGTATCGAAACCCTTGGAGGAGTTTCTACAAGACTGATTGAAGCCAACACTACAATACCAACGAAAAAGACAGAGACATTTACCACAGCTGCTGATAACCAGCCGTCTGTCGAGATCCATATATTACAGGGAGAACGTTCAATGGCAAAAGACAATAAAACCCTTGGAAGGTTTCATCTCGATGGTATTCCTCCTTCCCCGAGAGGAATTCCCCAGATCGAGGTAACATTTGATATAGATGCAAACGGAATTCTTAATGTATCAGCAAAAGATAAAGGTACAGGAAGGCAGCAAAGCATCAGGATTGAAGCTTCAACAGGTCTTTCCGACTCTGAAATCAACAAAATGAAACAGGAGGCAAAGGCTAATGAAGAATCAGACCGCAAGGCTAAAGAAAAGATTGATAAATTAAATGCAGCGGACAGCCTCATTTTCCAGACTGAGAAACAATTGAAAGATTTCGGGGATAAACTCCCTGCAGACAAAAAAGAACCTATTTCCAGGGCTGTCGAAAAGCTTAAGGAAGCTCATAAAAAACAGGATATTGATGCAGTAGATAAGGCAACTGCTGAACTAAACACAGCATGGCAGGCAGCTTCTGAAGAACTTTATAAAGCCAGCCAGGCATCAGGTGCCCAGTCAGAACCTAAAGAGCAGCAGGCTTCAGAAAGCAAAGATTCTAAAAATGACCAGGAAGTAACAGATGTCGATTTTGAAGAAGTCAAGTAAAATCTGTTATAATAATTATCAAAAAGAGGCGTTCAATCTGAAACGCCTCTTTTTTTTAAAGTTATATTTGTAATCAAAAACCATGCTGAGATACTTCCTGTTATTGGTTGTTACACTGACAATCAGTCTGAACATTTCCGCCCAGAATCTATTGCCCGATACTACATGGAACCAGGTTGATCCGTCAGGAAAGAAACAGGGATGGTGGAAACGATACTATCCAGATGGCACAATTATGTATACAGGATTTTTCGTGAACGATTCTCCCAGGGGCACATTTAAGCGTTATTTTGAAAATGGGAACAGGAAAGCAATAATGAAATTTACTGATGACGGTAAAAGCACTTATGTAAAACTGTTCTATATGAACGGTGAAATTGCTGCAGAAGGGAAATACCTGGGAACACTTAAAGACAGCACATGGAACTATTACTCTTACTATACTCATACCCTCTCTCTAGTTGAGAATTACCGTTCCGGACAGAAAAGCGGGTCATCAATGAAATATTATGACAATGGTTCTATTGCAGAAATTACTGATTGGGATTCAGATGTCAGGAATGGCAAGTGGTTCCAATATTTCGAGGATGGCTCCTTAAGACTGTCTTCTTCATATGTAAATGATAAAATAGATGGCTCTTATAAAGTTTATACAGCTCCGGGCATCCTTGCTATTGATGGAAAATATACAAGTGGGAATATGGACGGGAAATGGAAATTCTTTAATGAAACCGGAGTTCTCGAATTTGAGCTTCTTTACGACAATGGCAAAGCATTGAACGACAGCGTATTGGAAGAAAAATCACGAAAATTTATCGAAGAACTTGAAAAAAATCTAGGCACAATCCCCGAACCCGACTTTGAAAACATAGTCCCCGAAAAGAATTAAGTAACTTGTACCCTGTAACTTGCAACCTGTACCTTGTAACCTCTTTTTATGAAACATATATTTACGATTTTTTTATTATTTCTGATAGTTATTCCGGCCAGTTCACAGGATACTATTTTTAAATTCTGGATTGACTTTGCTGATAAGAGCGGGACACCCTACAGTATTGATAATCCTTCTGAATTCCTGTCAGGAAGAGCTATTGAACGCAGATTAAGGTACTCAATACCCGTTACAGAAAGTGATCTTCCCGTTAATCCGGCATATGTTGACAGCCTTAAGATGCCAGGTTCAACCTTATTATATACCAGCAGATGGTTTAATTCTGCCGTTATTTCAACCAATGATTCGATGAATGCTTACGAAGCAGGACAATTGCCATTTGTAAGATCGGTAAAATATCTTTCGATGGAGCCGATCCCTGTTGAAGGAAAACGTAAAGCATTGAATGACAAATTTGGCACAGCAGTCCTGGATTATGGTCTTGCAGCAACACAGATCAAGATCCATCATGGGGATGTATTGCATGAATCCGGCTATCTCGGACAGGATATGGTAATTGCCATTCTGGACGCAGGTTTTTATAATGTGGATTCCCTGAGAGCTTTTGATAGTCTTCGTACGAATAGTCAGATACTTGGAACAAGGGATTTTGTCAAACCCGGAAATGATGTTTATCGCGAACACACACATGGTATGAGCGTTCTGTCAATTATGGGAGGGAACCTTCCCGGAGAGCTTATCGGGACAGCTCCGGCAGCGTCATACTGGCTTCTGCGTTCTGAAGATGCCATGTCTGAACGAAAAATTGAAGAAGCAAACTGGATAGCTGCAGCAGAATTTGCAGACAGCGTCGGTGCTGATATTATAAACTCCTCTCTGGGTTATTCAAAATTTGACGATTCACTGCAAAATTATTCTTATGAGGATATGGATGGGAATACTGCACTTGTGACAAGAGGAGCCGATATGGCTGCCTCAAAAGGAATACTGGTGGTAGTCAGTGCAGGAAACTCAGGAAATCAGCCATGGAAATACATAACGGCTCCTGCAGATGGAGATAGTGTCATAGCTGTCGGGGCTGTTGATCCGTCAGGTGTGTATACCACTTTTAGTTCAAGGGGACCAACATATGATGGCAGGATAAAGCCAAACCTCGTTGCGGTTGGAGCAGGGACATTTATACAAAGAGTTGACGGTTCTGTCGGACCTGGAGCCGGCACATCATTCTCCGCCCCGGTTATTTCAGGACTGTCAGCATGCCTGTGGCAAAAATTCCGGACTCTTCCAAACTATGAAATAATCACAACACTCGAGCAATCCTCATCAATGTATCCTTATCCAAATAACCTTATAGGATATGGCATACCAAACATCGGAGTGGCCAATGATATTATTACCGGATATCCTCAGTCTTATGAAAGTACAGGAATATCTGTCGCGCCAAATCCGGTGGTTTCAGACATCCGGGTATCAATGCCAGCCATTGATGGAGATTATGCCCGATATGATATATTTGATCTTTCGGGAAGGAAAATGGCCATTTCCGGATCAGTGACCGGGTTTAATATTACAGATATTGTAATTGGATCTGCAGAAAGTCTGACGCCGGGCATTTATATTCTCAGATTGACCACTCAAAATAAAACCTTTACGGCTAAATTCATTAAGAGATGAATAACGCTGGTTCAAGAACCATTAAGAAACTCTCTGAACTGAACCTCGAGGTCCAGTCTGTTATTCATGAACATTTCCCTGAAAATATATGGATAGTTGCCGAGATCAGCGAGATAAAGATCAATTCTGCCGGCCATTGCTATCTCGAATTGATTGAAAAAGATCAGTCATTTGATAAAATAAAGGCCAGGGCAAGAGCAACCATATGGTCTTTTGCATTCCGGATGTTGAGACCTTATTTTGAATCTGCTACAGGTTATGAACTTAAACAGGGAATAAAAATCCTTATAAGTGTTAAAGTTGAGTTCCACGAAGTGTATGGCTACAGCCTGAATATCACTGATATAGATCCCACTTATACACTCGGGGATATTGAGCGTAAAAGACAGGAGATCATACTCCGCCTGCAGAAGGAAGGTGTTTTTAATATGAATAAGGAACTGGGCCTCTCCCCTGTTCCTCAGAAAATTGCTGTTATATCTTCTGAAACTGCAGCAGGCTATAAAGATTTTGTTAACCAGCTTGACAATAATCCTTTTGATTATATATTTTATCACAACCTTTTCCCTGCCATCATGCAGGGTGAACAGGCAGAATCCAGCATAATAGAGGCTTTTGAAAGAATATTCAGTTATTCTGATTTCTTTGATGCCGTCGTCATAATCCGTGGCGGCGGATCAAAATCAGATCTTGCCACATTTGATAATTATAACATCGCATATTATATTACCCAGTTCCCTATTCCGGTTCTGACAGGGATCGGACATGAACAGGATGAAACAATTGCGGACATGGTAGCCCATACAAAGCTGAAAACTCCCACTGCTACAGCCGAATTTCTGATTAAAAGAATAAACGAATTCGAATATATAATTAATCAATCCGAAACAAGACTGGAAAGACTTTCCAGAATTCTCCTCAATCAGTATCAGAAAAGCCTGGACTCAATACAACAACGGATCATCAGTATAATAAATATAAGGATGCAGTATCATGCAGACAAACTAGTCAGCTTTTCAGATAAAATAAAAATAACAACCACCGGCTTAATTTCAAAACTCAACCTGGAATTCAACCATTATGTGAGAAATCTTTATCCTGCAGTAAGGAGCAGCCTTAGCTTTCACACAATGGTGCTGGGAAACTTAATCTCAGCACTCAGAATTAAGGTTGATAAAGTTCTGGAAATGAACAACAAACACATTGATTTATTATGCCAGAGAAATGCGGACCTTGATCCTCAGAAAATACTTGAACGGGGATACTCCATAACAATGTTTAATGGACATCCTCTCAAAGACAGCCGGCTGGTCAAAAAGGGAAATATACTGGATACAAGGTTGCATAAGGGAAAACTCTCCAGTGAAATAATTTGAAGAAGATTTGTTAAATTCGTTATTTTTTAAGAAACAGTGAAAAATTTTTATTTAAGGTCGTGGATATTATTTTGCTTAATTGTGGTCTTTTTCTCCGATTATGGAAAAGCTCATTCTGATCCGCTCATAGATAGCCTCTTCAATCAATACAGTGCCGAAAACTTTAAAAATGAAATTGAGCTTCTAAAAAGAGACAATGAAATCAAAAGTCTTAGACTGACACGGCTGAGAATCGTCATAATTTCACTATTTGTCATTTTAACACTTGCAGGAATAATCTGGTTTATAAATTTAAAGCGCAGTAAATTAAAGCATGATACAAATGATCTGTTGACTCAGAAAAACCTTGAACTTGAAGCCGCACTCCGGAAGCTGAAAGAATCGGAATTAAATCTTAAAGAGCTGAATGCAACCAAGGATAAATTCTTTTCCATTATTGGTCATGATCTGAGGAATCCATTAAACGCATTGCTGGGTTTCAGTGAACTGATATCAGGAAATACCAGGAATTATACAATGGAAGAGATCCGGAAGTACAATAAAATTATAAATGATTCTGCCCGCAATATTCATCAGCTTATCGAAAACCTTCTTGACTGGTCAAGATCCCAGGCTGGCAATATCGAATTCTCTCCAAGGTATTGCGATCTTTTGACGGTCACAAGTGACATTCAAAAAATTTTCAACATACAGATAGATAAAAAGAACATTAATATACATAACAACATACCTGATGACATGAAGGTTTTTGCAGATAAGAATTTACTCTCGACAATTCTCAGGAACCTGGTAAGCAATGCAATAAAGTTTACTGCCCCTGGCGGGCATGTCACCCTGTCTGCAAATAAATCAGACGGCCAGGTAAATATTTCAGTCGCCGATACCGGAGCCGGGATGACAACGGAGCAGATTGATAATCTGTTCCAGCTTGATACTAATCTGACTAAATCAGGCACATCTGAAGAAAAAGGAACGGGACTCGGACTGATATTATGCAAGGAATTTGTCGAAATACATAAAGGCATAATACGGGTTGATAGTGAACCTGATAAAGGCAGTGTATTTACATTTACGCTACCATACAAAGAATAAATCCACCAGATATGGCTAAAACAGAAATTTCATACCAGAATGCTGTCCGGGAGATTGAGGAAATAATCAGTAAAATAGAAAGCGGTGAATTAAATGTGGACCAGTTGACTGATAAAGTAAAAAGAGCATCATTATTGCTGGAAATCTGCAGGAAGAAGCTGAAAACTGCCGACGAAGAAATATCCAGGATTATAGAAGGGATGAAAGAGGATTCCTCATCAAAATAGGATCAGTCCTCCACCTTTACTTCATAGTCACTTGCTGAATCAAGATCCGGACAATAGTCTATCAGGTTGCATAATTCTACAGCAAATCCTATTCTCATCTCTGAAGATTTGAAATATTCCTTTACCAAATGTTTGATCTGGGTCTGATTGGCGATTATTGCCTGCACCGGATCGACATCATCAAAACTATACTTACCCACAACCTGATTCAGAACTGAAAGGTTCTGGTTAAAAACACTCATTATACTCTGATATGAACGCGTTATAGAATCCATATGCTGACCAATTACTCCTATAACTTCCATATTATCAGTTTCGATAAGGGGGCTCCCGGCATTACCCCGTTGTATTGATGAATCCACCTGTATGTAGCTCAGCCCATCATGATTAGTAATGATAGAGGAGATTATCCCCCCCTTTATAGACAGGTTATTGTACTCATTATGATGTCCCAGAATAGCTATCGCGTGTCCTATATCGTAATTAATCTTTCGGCCGCATTTCAGGGATGGAATATTCTTAAACTCTTTGTCATCAAGCCTTAAAATAACATACCCGGGTACCTGCTTCTCTACCGGCCTTAAAATACGATCTTTGAATGCCTTATATGTAAGCATCTTACCAGCCCTTTCTGTAAATCCATCTTCATTTGAGAATTTCAGGTATACCTTTTCCGGAGGATCAAATCTCGTAATTAATTCATGTGTTATGAGATAATCCCTTATTCTGAATCCTGTAAGGGATGTAATGCGTGTTCCGGATTTGCTTAAAAAGCTAATGGAACAAACCGAAGAGTGGCATTCTTTCCAGATTTTTCTGTACATTGAAATACTGATTAGATCCG